>JAILIQ010000363.1 GCA_024695205.1 Lachnospiraceae bacterium | reverse complement strand
ACTGATGGTATTGATAAATATGTAATAGAACGGGTACAAGCAAACGAAAGCAAAAAAAGTGTAAACGATATATGTTATGACAGACATCACAATATCGGAGAAACTTTTTTTATAATGCGGCTGTCCGCTTCTTCTGATCTTTTTCGCAAGCTTGCGGTCGTTTGTTTCAAAATACTCCTCGGCCATGGTAAACGTCCTTTATATTTTACAGTTATTTGTCGGTAAAAAATTATTTTAATCTGAATCGGATAAGTATGGTATTTTCATATGCATGTAAAAATATCATCTTTTACAGATCAGGCAGTCGGGATCAGATAAATCCTTCTCCTCTGATAAGCTTTGAGAACTTGTTGGTAAGACCCAAAAGCGTAACGCTTATCACTGTCTTCAGAATACTGATGGCGGTGGAGAGAGAGTAGCTGCCGTCGCTCTTTAAGTTATAAACGTAAAGGTCAAGAACCTGGATCTTTTCCTTATTGAACGAATTCTGGAATACGTAGAACTGTTCCATACCGTTGGTAAGGAAATTGGCAAGGTTGAGCATTACAAGAACAAAATAAGTGGGCAGGATGCAGGGGATCGTGATATTCTTGATTATCTGCATTCTTGATGCACCGTCTATCCTTGCGGCTTCGTTGAGTTCCTCATCGATGCCCGTTATCGCCGCGATATACATGATGGAAGCCCAGCCGGCATTCTTCCAGGTAAGCCACAGCCATTGCTTGAAATAGATATGCTCGGTCGATTTAAGAAAATCGATCGGAGTATCGATAACGCCAAGTCCGATCAGCACACTGTTGACAACACCGGTGTTGTTCAGAACGGAAAATGCGATCGAGAAGACAAGGACCCAGCTGATAAAGTTCGGGAGAGTCGTGACTGTCTGGACGAATTTTTTGAAGGGATTGAATCTTATCTCATTCAAAAATACAGCGAAGATCATCGGGAACCATGAAAACAGCAGTGAAAGACCGCTCATAGCAAAGGTATTGATGATAACCTGAACGATCTGTTTAACCTTAACTTCGTTTTCGAACATGGAAATAAACCACTTAAAACCGACGAAATTCTCCATTTTAAGAGGTGCCGGGGGTTTATAGTCAAAGAATGCGTAGATCCAGCCAAAAAGCGGGAAATATGAGAAAACAGCGACAAGAAGAATAAAGGGAAGAATATACAGAAACTCTATCTTTCCCCTCATTTTTTTCTTTTTCTGTGATTTGAGTCTTAACTCTTCTATTTGCAGATTTTCAACAGGATTATCCATAGTAAAAATCCTCCCCCCCATATGGAAGATTATCTCACTATTCTGCATAGATGGTAATTAATTCCATGCTGATTACTCTGTTAAAAATAACCAAAAAAAATAAATTAATTATTAAATAGATAACTAAATTAATGTACTTATTGCATTATTTTGGTCTAAATAGAACTTGAAGTATTGTGTACTTTTATGTAAACTTTTAAAGTAGTCTTGAAAGGTGAAAATAAAAAATATGGAGGTTGGATCATGGGTGAAAACAGGACTCCCGGAGCACTTAAAGGGAAGGAATTCAGATTTGACGCGTTTGATGACGGAAAAGTTTTATACAATAAGAAGAAAAACAGGCTGCCTGCGATGGGATGGAACAGCTGGAACGCATTCGGAAGCGGTAATACAGAGGCTCTGACCAGGGCAATGGCGGACAGGATAGTTGAACTGGGACTTGATAAGCTTGGATATAAATATGTTGTGCTGGATGACGGATGCTACCTGCCCGAGCGAAGGGACGGAAAACTTGTCAATGAAGATATCAAATTCCCGTCGGGTTTTAAGGCCCTTGGAGATTATATCCACGATAAGGGACTGAAATTCGGTATGTACAACGATATAGGCACCAATCTGTGTGCCGGGGCCGCTGTCGGAACCTTCGAACATGAGAGCATCGATGCTCGTTCGTATCTTGAATGGGGTGTTGATTTTATAAAGGTTGACAACTGTTATTATATGTGGGACAATGCTACATTTTCCAATCCCGAGAATGCCAGATTTGTTTATGCACCGAGGATCAGATCGGTGATCCTCGGGTCGGAAAAAGAGGAGAAAAGGTTGTTTGCCGCGAACGATGGTATCATAGCCGGAGAAGGTGTGATGATAACCGGTGAAGGAGAGAACGGCTGTGCCGAGAACATAGGTACTTTTGACGGAACCAATACCGGTGTTACCCCCGTCGGTATAAGAAGCGGTGAGCTAAGGTTTGAAATAGAAAGTCCTGAGGATCGTGACTGTGAACTGAAGATCGAATATGCTACCGGAAGGAACGGGCAGGGACAGGAACCCGGTGTCGGAGCATGGCTGCAGATTGCGGTTGAATATAATCAAAACATTAAAAGTGATATTTTACACGATGAGACACGCGTTGACAAATATACGTGCAACCAAACAAAAAATACTGAAATATCAGGCAATACAGCTTTTGACGAAACACGCGACTCAAACGGATATGATGTTACTTGTGTAAATAATAGATTAAATGATGATTTAATAAAATCAGGATTATATTTTGATGATCTTCTGCCTGAGACTCCTTCGAAGGATGAGTTTATCATTTCAAAACCGGTCAGGATACATCTGAGGGCGGGAAAGAATACAGTCAGGCTGATGAATCACAGGCGACAGGAAAATACGCTTAATTCATATGCCGAACTGCTTAAGGAATTCAACAGTGCCGATCCGGACAATGATATGATACTTTCAATATGCGAATGGGGTAAGACGCAGCCGCAGAACTGGGGCTACAAGGTAGGAGATTCGTGGCGTATTCTCAATGACATTACCTTCTGGGTAGGGCGTGACGGCGATCCTGGAGTGGCACGCTGGTTTGATCCGGGTACTCCTTCGGTTACTTCGCAGTATAACAAGGCTGTTGTCATGGATGAATTTGCAGGGCTCGATAAGGGCTGGAACGATCCGGACATGATGATGATCGGAATGAACGGGATCACAGATGTAATGTGCAAAACTCATTTTACGATGTGGTGCATGCTAAATTCACCTCTTATGCTCGGACTTGATCTGAGACGCGTACAGAAGGATGACTGGATTTACAGGATAATCGCCAATAAAGAGCTTATTGTACTTAATCAGGACAGTCTCGGAATACAGGCCAAGAGAATATTTACATCGATCGGAAGCACAGAGCCTGACAGGGAATATATCACAAATAACGATCGTGTCGATATCCTTGCAAAGCCTCTTTCGGACGGAAGTATTGCGGTTTCGTTCATAAACTTAAGCGAGCACAGACGCGAAGAGGGCTGGGAAATAAAAGCCGGTGATATACCCTTCGACAGCTTTGTAAAAGGTTCAAAATATGAATTAACAGACCTGTGGAGCGGCGAAGTGACCATTAATGATAACGGCGTTTTCAGGGTAAACGCTCTTGACGCGTGTGATAACATAACCTTCAGGATAAGGTGCATCGGATGATTGTACGTGAATTTGAGGAGGCGCTTGATGTTTCATTACTAAAACATGCCGGATATGAAACACCAAAAGCTCGCTTTACAGCCCGGACCGTTGCTGTAGCCCGGGGCAGTCTTCTTGACAGAAAAACCGCCGCTTCGATAATACATGAGTTTCTTCTTGAGGTCCTCGGTGAAAAGGATAACAGCGACATAGGACCGGCACTGGAACTTAAGGATATTTATGACTGCAGGATATGTGCCGCGCATATAGCCCAGGTATACTGCAAAGGGATCATGGATTGCGGCGGTACAGGATATTTCGGCCTTTCGGATGAAGTTACGGAAACGGATGCTTCAGTATATATTGAACGGATATTTATCACGGACAAAAGAAGTGTCGTCAAAGTAATATCAGGGGACAGTGCTGAGGAAAGAATTAAAGCTGAGAAGATTTCCGAAGCAGAATGCAAGACCATTTTAGCCTCGGACAGATATGCCGGACTGATCGATGTCAGGAGTCATGCGGAATATGAGAACGGACATTTTGACAATGCGATCAACATTCCGATGGATACGATCATAAAGAATCCTTACGGGGTGTCGAACGATAAAGACGCGAAGCTTATCCTGTGGTGCGAAGGGGGAGCAAGAAGCGAAACTGCGGCAAGATGCCTTATCGAAGCCGGATATAAATGTGTTTATATTGTAAGTGGCAATGTGTGATCGTTTCACGTAACAAAGGGTCGGAAAAGAAACCGCCAAAAGATCATATTCATCATTTTACGTGACAAAGTCCGCGATAAAGAGTATGATAGATCAGTAAGAGATGAATGTTTGCAAAGGTAATTGACATTTGATAAGATAAGGCAGTCAAAGGATTATTCAAATGCTTAAGAATATAAGGATATCGTCTGTTCATTTTATCCCGTTAAGTTTTCTGTTCGTGATAATCATTGGAACAGTACTTCTTTTTTTGCCGGTCTCGGTCGCACCCGGAGGAGAAAATGATCTCCTTACGGCGCTGTTTACTTCTACCACTTCGGTATGTGTAACAGGTCTTGTTGTGACAGATACATATTCTAACTGGAGTGTGTTCGGGCAGACGGTCATATTGATACTTGTTCAGATCGGAGGACTTGGGGTTGTTGCTGTAGGTTCCTTTATCATGCATGTAGGCAGGAAGAAGTTT
>JAILIQ010000361.1 GCA_024695205.1 Lachnospiraceae bacterium | reverse complement strand
GATTAAGTGACGGCTCTGTCTGGGCAGTTACCGGTCTGCTTGCTAACCAATTAGGTTAATGCAATCAGACCGGTAACTACCCATCACGAGCCTGGAAGTATTAGTCTGACAGAGCCTGGGAGTATTAGTCTGACAGAGCCTGAAAATATTAATGTGACAGAGCCTGAAAGTATTAGTCTGACAGAGTATGGAAGTATCAATCTGACAGAGACTGGGAGTATTAGTCTGACAGAGCCTGAAAGTATTAGTCTGACAGAGCCTGGAAGTATCAATCTGACAGAGCCTGAAAGTATTAGTCTGACAGAGCCTGGAAGTATTAGTCTGACAGAGCCTGGAAGTAACAATGTGACGGGCTGCCGGAGGTGGGCAGGCTCAGTGATTGCGGAACAGGATCGTGAATTGGTCGGGGCCTGACAGTTCTACGATGCTTTCGACCTCATCGGGATGAGTGGGAGCGGGGAGAGTCCGGGTTACATCCGACAGCTTCACGCATGTGCCGCAAGAGGAGCTTAAAAAACGGGGAACGGGCATCAGGACGGCGTTTAAGCCGGCCTGATCCATTTCCTTTTTGTAGCGCATTGCGCCAAAATGTGAAAAAAAGGTTGATATATAGTCTGCCATGTCTCTTTTTCTTTAAGTTCCGGTGTATTTTTTTCAGAGCTTTATGGGGGTTAATGCCCGCATTATTTTACAAGCTTTATTGTATAGTCGTCGCCGCTTTTTTCACTGGTTACCTTTAATCCGGCATGCTCGCCGAAACGGGTTATGTTTTCGACCGAGGTACGGTTGTCTACCATGATGGTGAATTCGGCTCCGGCCGGGATGGTTCCGGCTGAGGCCTTATTGGCTGCCTTGGCCTCGTCCACGGCTTTTTTGATCATTATTACGGGCTCGGGGCAGGAGAGCCCTCTTGCGTCAAGTATATTCATGTTTGCCTCCGCAATTTTTTATAAATATGATAAGTGAATTTTTTTAAGCTTCTTTTTTGCGCCGGAATACGGGGAAGGTGTTGATGACGGCAATTACCGCAACTACGATCAGACCGATGATCACGGCTGCCTTGCCGGTTGTTGATACACCGCCGTTATTGACTGTTCCGTCGGCTGCTTTGGAAGCAGCGGTGGCTGCGATACCGAAGTTGTGGCAGAAGGCTGCGCCGACTGCAAGGCCGAGAACCGTAACAGCTGAATCGGAATTGCCTTCGCCCGCAAGGATAAGCTGGCGCAGAGGACACCCGCCGAGAAGTACGCAGGCGAATCCTGTGAGCATCATTCCGAGGAAGTTCCAGAGAACATCAAAGTGTGCGACAACGCCATACTGGTTGGTGAGTCCGAGATTGAATTTACCGGTTATGATATTTCCGATAAGAGCGGCGACAAAGATCGCGCAGAAGCCGAGGATCAGTTTTTTCTCACGGAAAAGAACTATGTCTCTGATGCCGCCGACCATGCAGAGTCTGCTGTACTGAGCCATTCCGCCGACAAGCAGACCGGCGATCAGTGAAATAACGACAGGTGCATGCTTGCTGCCGGGCCCGGATTCGGAGAATGCGATGAATGCGGGAGCGGTTATAAGGAGGATCAACAGCACGATCACGATCGCGGGAAGTGCAACGCCTTCGGTAACCGGCTGACGATACGAACGTTTCAGCGAGAAGCCTTTCTTCAGGAAAAATACGCCGATCAGGATCCCTCCGGCAAATCCGAAGAGTCCGACAAGAGCGTTAAGATCACCTGCGGAGAGCCTTAAGATCATTCTGAAGGGACAGCCGAGGAAAACAAGGCATCCTACCATTGCGAAGAATCCGAGCACGAATCTTGTGATCGTTGCGGATCCGCCCTTCGGGGCAAATTCGCGTCTTACGAGCGAAAGTGCGAAAGATCCGAGTACGAGACCTATGATCTCAGGTCTTATGTACTGTACGGGTGCTGCGGTGTGGAGCTTTAATGCTCCGGCGGTATCACGGATGAAGCAGGCAATACAAAAGCCCATGTTGGCGGGATTGCCGAATTTTACCAGTGCTACCGCGATGATCCCGGTGATCAGACCGAAAACCGAGATGATGATCAGTTCCTTTTTTGTAGCTTGCATACAGGTAAACCTCCATACAATGTTTTTTCGTTGCTTACAATTAAAGTATAGCATTCCTGCACAGTATGCGGATATAGAATTTCACAGATATTCGATATGCATATATTGAAAATATCTATAAATATATTATAATGGATTAGTGTCGGCATTTACGGTGCCGGATCCACAGACAATTATGAAAGGCCATTTGTACAATGACAGGCAGGAAGGTGTATTTTGATAATGCCGCTACGACTTTTCCGAAGCCCAAAGGCGTTGCGGATGCTGTATATGAATATATTGAAAATGTAGGCTGCAACATCAACCGCGGGAGCTATGAAGGTGCATACGCTGCCGCGGATACGGTTTTTGACACAAGGAGCAGGCTTAAGGAGCTGTTCGGCGCGCCCGATGAAAGAAATATCATTTTCACACCGTCGGACACCTACAGCCTGAATATGCTGATAAAAGGCATTGTGAAAGAGGGCGACCATCTGCTGGTCAGTTCGATGGAGCATAATGCCGTGATGCGGCCTGTCGAAGCCCTTGCCCGGAAAGGAACCGTTACTTACGATATACTTGAGTGCGATGTTTCGGGAACGGTAAGCGGCGTAATGATGCGGGAAAAGCTTGAAGAGATACTCCTCAGGACAAAACGTGAAAATAAAAGGTTCCGGGCTGTTATTTTCAATCACGGATCAAATATCTGCGGCAGTGTGCTGCCGATCGAAGAAGCCGGCAGATTCTGCAGTGAACACGATATGTTCATGATCGCGGATTGTGCCCAGACTGCGGGATTTCTTGATATTGACATGGAACGTATGTGTTTGGACGGTCTGTGTTTTTCCGGACACAAAGGTCTGATGGGACCTCAGGGCACCGGCGGATTTGCGATCTCGGACAGGATGGCGGAGCAGCTGGATACGCTGATAGACGGCGGGACCGGGAGCTTTTCGCATTTACTTGTGATGCCCGAAGAACTGCCCGACCGTTTCGAGGCGGGAACCATGAATATCCCCGGCATTTACGGGCTTAACGCGGGAATCAGGTTTATCGAAGAAACCGGGACGGATAATATCCGCAGGCACGAGAGAGCGATCCTGGAAAGATTTTATGAAAATGCAAAAGATATCGATGGAATAAGGTTTGCCGGCGGTGGGCCTGACCCGGCGGTTTCGCTTCCGGTGATATCGGTTACCTGTGAGCGCATGGATCCGGCAGAGCTTGCCTACAGGCTTGAGTCGGAATACGGTATCTGGACACGTGTCGGACTGCATTGTGCACCGGTTGCCCACAAGACGCTGGGCACATTTCCGAAGGGAACGGTAAGATTTTCATTCGGATATTTTAATACTGTGGAGGAAGCGGAATATGGAGCTGAAGCAATTAGAAGCATTTGTGAGCGTGGCTGAGACGGGAAGCTTCTCCGGGGCCGCACGAAGAATGTTCCTGACACAGCCTACCGTGAGCACGCATATAGCAACGCTTGAAAAGGAACTGAACATAAGACTGTTCGAACGAACGACCAAAACACTGAGCCTTACGGAAGACGGCAGAAATCTTCTGAAGCTTGCGTCGCGCATGTTTGAGATAAAAGCGGCGATGCTTGAATACAGCAGCGAAGCGGGAGAGAATACGATCCGCATAGGCGCTTCGACCATCCCTTCCGGATATCTGCTTCCACAGGTTAACGAAAAATATATCAAAAATCACAGGGAATGCCGTATAATAATGAAATACGGGAACAGCCGCGAGATCGAGGAAATGGTCTGTGACGGGACGGTTTCCTTCGGCGTGATAGGCAAGAAAAGCGAAAGATCGGAGCTTAAGTCGCAATTTCTGTGCAGCGACGAGCTGGTGATCGCAACACCTCCCGGACCGCATTTTGAAAAACTGATCCGTTCCAAAGCCTCAAGGGAAAAGATACTTTCCGGGCTGCTCAAGAATCCGGTCATCCTGCGTGAGGACGGATCGGGAACGAAATTCGCTTCGGAAAAGCTGCTCGAAGAATCGGGAAAAGTCAATATCGTCATGCGCAGCAACGATCAGGAGGCTATCAAACGCATGGTATCGCGCGGTGTCGGTATTTCGATAATGTCGTCCTATGCTGCGGCGGATATGGCGCAGAGCGGCAGGATACTCACATTTCCGATCGAAGGCGAAGCCCCGAGGAGCTTCTATATCATTTCGCGAAAAGACGTGAAGCTTAAAAAGATCGAGGCCGATTATATCAGGACAGCGGGCAGGCTCTATTCGGGGGCAGAGGACGCAGCCATCTGAAGAGCGCATGAAAACGGCAATATACCCAGTATCACGGATATTACGATAAATAGAGGATATCAATATGGATCTGTTTGATTATATGAAAGAAAAGAAGCAGGAGAAGGAATCTCCGCTTGCATCGAGGATGCGGCCGAAGACGCTTGACGAAGTGGTCGGACAGGAGCATATCCTCGGACATGACAAACTACTGTATCGGGCTATCAAGGCCGACAGGCTCAGCTCACTGATATTTTACGGGCCGCCCGGGACCGGCAAGACGACCCTGGCGAAGGTGATAGCCGCAACGACAAGCTGTGAGTTCAGACAGATCAATGCAACCTCCGCGGGCAAGAAGGATATGGAGGAGGTCGCAGCCGAAGCCCAGAAGATTCTCGGAGGCTACGGAAAGCGCACGATCCTCTTTATTGATGAGATACACAGGTTCAACAAGGGGCAGCAGGATTATCTGCTTCCGTTTGTTGAGGACGGAACGATCATCCTGATCGGCGCGACTACCGAGAATCCGTATTTTGAGGTAAACGGGGCACTTCTCTCGCGTTCGGTCATTTTTGAACTGAAGCCGCTTTCGAAGGAGAATATCAGGGTCCTGATCAAAAGAGCTCTTGAAAATGTGGAAAAAGGCCTTGGCAGCTATCATGCCGTCATTGATGATGATGCCCTTGAGTTCCTTGCCGATGTAGCCAACGGGGACGCAAGGTCCGCGCTGAATGCGATCGAGCTCGGCGTCCTTACGACCGAAAGATCCGATGACGGGCTGATACACATCGATCTGTCAACCGCTTCGGAATGTATACAGAAACGTGTGGTACGGTATGACAAGGACAGCGACAACCATTATGACACGATCTCGGCATTTATAAAAAGCATGCGCGGGTCGGATCCGGACGCAGCGGTATATTATCTGGCGCGGATGCTCTATGCCGGAGAGGATATCAAGTTCATTGCAAGAAGGATCGTGATCTGTGCGGCCGAGGACGTTTCGAACGCCGATCCCATGGCCCTTAATGTTGCGGTTTCGGCCTTTCTTGCGTGTGAGCGCATAGGAATGCCCGAATCCCAGATCATTCTGTCTCAGGCAGCCGCCTACGTTGCCTGCGCGCCTAAATCCAATTCCGCCGTCAATGCGATCTCTGCGGCGATGGAGGATGTCGCAAACAGAAAAACGCCTCCGGTGCCGCCGCATCTTATGGATGCCCATTACAAGGGCGCTGCCAAGCTCGGACACGGGATCGGATACAAATATTCGCATGATTTTAAGAACCATTACTGCAGGCAGCAGTATCTGCCGGACGAGCTCGTCGGGACGCAATTCTACGTGCCGGGAGAACTCGGATATGAAGCGCAGATCAGGGAATATATGGAAAAAATAAGGAGAGAAGCCGAAGATGAGTGAAGAGAAGAAGTTTGATACCGGGACGACCGGAGTGGAAGTGAATAAAGAGGCAGTAAACAGAGCGGCAGGAAGCAAAGTGGCAGGAAGCAGAGAGGCAGTAAGTAAAGCGGCAGTAAGCAGAGAGGCAGAGGGTAAGGTGCCTTTTAAGCGTTTCAGACGAATAGCGGCTCTTATCGGAGTGATACTCCTGCTCGGCATCTATGTGGTTGCATTCATAGCCGCTGTCGGCAAATGGGAGAACGCGCATGCGGTGTTCATGACAGCATTATGGCTGTCGATCGCGGTTCCTGCCATTATTTATATCATGATGATACTCTACAGGGTATCACAAAAGCGGAAGGACAGGAAATAAGGACAGGCAGTAAAACAAACAGGCTTGTGCCAAGGGCATTCGCTTATCGCACAAAAAAAAGCGGGGACTTTTTTCAAGTCCCCGCAGATGATGACCTGCTAAGGTCAGGTATCCTTTTGCTTGTAGATCAGGTACTTAACGTAATTGCGGGCTTCTTCCGCACTTTCAGAGTTGAGCTGCTGATAAAGACTGAAGAAATCAACTATATCCTTATCGAGTACTTCACCTACTACGGGAAGGTATGAATCTGACATACCGAGCAGATAGTCACAGGAAACGTCAAAATATTTTGAAAGAGCAATAAGCTTGTCAAAAGAAGGCTCGTTTCTTTTGGATTCATAATTGGAAATAGCGGTAGGTTTCAAACCCAATATCTCGGCTAATTCACTCTGGGTAAGTTTGTTTTTCTGGCGAAGCTGTTTTAAACGAACATTGAAATTCATATGGTATGCCTCCTTTCTGTATGTTGAATTATACATCACGTTATGGCAAGTTGTCAATGCTATTTATGAAATTTATGAATATTTTTAGCTGACTGTTCACTTTTTGCATACTCACTGAAAGCAGGGTCTTTCACCACGGACAGTGCGCGGCCCGTCCCAACTTGAACACGGAGGCATTTTGTGATAGTATGGATATAAACGGAAACTGCGTTTGGAGTGGTAATCGAAATTATTTTTATCAGGATCGGGAGCATATGAAAAATACGGAGCTTGAACTGTATTGCCGTACGGTGCTCGATGATGCGCGTGAGGCAATATTCATTTTTGATGAAGAAGGCTGGGTCGTTTATGCCAATAAGACGGCGTATGTCGAGACCAAATATATGGATCTGAGCAAGGTCAGCGTGTTCGACATCTATCCGATGGCTGCGCAGAGGGATGATGCATCAAAGGATTGGAAGCATCTGTCGGACTATGCTACCTTTGCGTACAGGGAGAACCGGTCGTGCTATCCTGTCAGGCTTTCGAGCGAAATGATCCCGGAATCTTCCTATATCGCCGTATATGCGGTAAATGACACCGAATGCGCGCTTGCCGTGGAAAAGCACAACAAGGCGATGGAGGATGCAGAGGCCGCCATCAAGATGAAGAATGAGTTCACGGCCAATATCACTCATGAGCTGAGGACTCCGATCAACGGAATAAAGGGCATGGCGGAAGGACTTGAAGCCACGCAACTGTCTCCTGAACAGGAGGAGGCGGTGGGAGTCATCCTTCACTGCTGCGAAAATATGAGCAAGATCATCAACGATCTGCTCGATTTTTCGAAAATTGCGGCAGGCAAGCTTGAACTCGAGAACAGGGAATTCTCACTCGATAAATTCTTAAAGGATACCCTTGCGATACATGTGACCAAGATCAACGAGAAGGGCCTGAAACTGATCGTAAATGTAAGCGGTCCGGTGCCCGAAAGGATCATCGGCGATGAATTAAGACTCGGGCAGATACTTAACAATCTGCTATCAAATGCGACAAAATTTACCTCGCAGGGACATATAGGCATTGAACTTTCGGCCAACCGTACCTACGGGAAGGGTGAAGTTGAGCTGTTCTTCATGGTGATCGATACCGGTATCGGTATTTCCGACAGCGACAAGGATAAGCTGTTTAAGAGCTTTTCGCAGGTCGACGGCTCGATCACGAGACGTTTCGGAGGAACCGGACTCGGACTTGCGATCACCAAGCAGCTCGTGGAAATGATGGGCGGAAAGATAAGCGTCGATTCCCAGAAGGGAACCGGAAGCACGTTTTCATTTACCGTGAAGGTGAAGGAAGCGGGCAGTCTCGGGGCGAGGATAGATTTCCCGGAGGGAAGTTTTGAATACTCCAACGCCATGGCAACACTGGCGGCCCAGAACAGCGGACCCGTGACGTTTGATGATTACGGAACCGCTCATAATCAGCAGGGCCCCGCAGAACAGGAAGCTTCGGAAAAAGAAGAGATCGAAGTGGACGAAGCAACGGCGAAGATACGCGAGGAACTTGAAAAGACCAGGATATGCATGGATCTGGGAGCCTGGGAAAAAGCGGAAGGCTTCGCAGGGACCATAAGGGATCTGGTGACCAAGACGGATCCGCAGATGAAGAGCAAGGCATTTTCGCTCCTGCTCAATGTCAGGAAGGAAAATGCTTCGGCAGCTGCGGCGATCATAGAAGAATTGGGGAAGTATTATGGAATTTAGCAGGGTTGAGAGAGAGAACATTCTGATCATTGACGATGTTACATCCAATCTCATGACACTTGCCGACATCATCAGGGATGCAGGGTTTACCGTGCGCCCCGTGGCTAATGTCAGACATGCGATGATGGCCGTGGAGGCGGGACTTCCGGACCTGATACTTCTGGATGTGACCATGCCTCACATGAACGGCTTTGAGTATTGCCGTATACTTAAAAAAGATGTTAAAACAAGGGATATTCCGGTCATTTTCATTTCGGCCCTGAATTCCGCGCAGGACAGGATAAAGGGTTTTGAATGCGGAGGCTCGGACTATGTGTCCAAGCCTGTCGAGAAGACCGAGATACTGCTGAGGATCGACATGCATCTGCGCATGTACAGGCTGCAGCAGGAGCTGACCAACTCCAACAAAAAGCTCCATACCATAGTGGCCAGCCAGCTTGCCCAGATTGAAAATGAGCGCAGGAACATCGTACTTGCGCTTGCGACGCTGACCGAGAACAAGGACGACGAGACCGGCAATCATCTTGACAATATTTCCGCCAATGCGAGACTGATCGCTATGGGACTGTCATTTACGAGAAAATACGAAAAGCTGATCACGAGCGATTTCATAAATATGATAGAAGCCGCTTCAAGACTGCATGATATCGGAAAGATAGCGGTCTCGGACAGGATACTTCAAAAGGAAGGACATCTGAACACCGAAGAACGCAGGATCATGATGTCGCATACCACCGCGGGTATTGACGCGCTCAAGAAGATATATTCGGATAATACGGAAAACGGTTTTATCCGTATGGCTATGGACATAGCGCATTATCATCATGAAAAATGGAACGGACAGGGCTATCCCGCAGGACTTAAAGGGACACAGATACCGCTTGCGGCCCGCATCATGGCAGTTGTTGACACGTATGACGCGCTTGTCAGCGAACGCTGCTATAAACCGGCATTTTCACATGTCGGATCGGTCAATATCATCAAGGAAGAGGCCGGGATAAGCTTCGATCCGGATGTGGTCGATATCTTCTGCAGGCTTGAGAAGCAGCTTAAACACGGTCAGTACGACCAGACGGTACCGGACGAGGAGATCGAGCCGGTTGCCGATACCGATGCGGGATATGACGCTATGGACGGAAGAAGATAGCCTTTTTTGTGGCACGGAGGTTTGTTTTTTATGCGAGACATGTATATAGATTACGACGGTTCGCGCAACCGTAAGCGGCGGCGCAGAAAGGCTACGGTCGTAATAGCTTTTCTCGCGCTTATTATAGGCGTGGGAGGATTTTTCGGTACAAGGTACTATATAAAGGTAATGGATGAACAGAACGCCGGAGCGGCCCGTGAAATGGAGCAGGTTTCGGTGGCCCAGGCAATGGAAGCCGACGCTGCCAATCCGCAGACAGGTGTTTACGGATTCTGGTATTCGCCGAAAGAGACCGAAGCGGCCGTTGTTAAGGAAGGCTATACCGATCTTGACGAGGATGTCTGGATGGCCGATTTTGTCGATACGAGAGAGAGGATCGACGCGAAGGGCATCTATATTTCGTCGGCATATATCAGCAAAAAGCTGAACGACGCGATCAAGCTGGTCGACAATACCGAACTCAATGCGATGGTCATTGATATCAAGTCCGATGCCGGTTACATAACGTTCAGGATGGATTATGACGTGGCCAAGGAGATAGGCGCCGTATCCGACACGATAGGCAATATCTCTGCAACGATCAAGAAGCTCAAGGAACACGGTATTTATCTGATCGCCCGTGTCGTTACGCTTAAGGACCCGATCCTTGCCGAAAAGAAGCCGGAACTTGCGCTGTATAACAATGACGGGACCATTTTCAGGGACAAGTCGGGCCTTGCATGGGTCAATCCCTATGAAGAGGGTGTGTGGGACTATCTTATCGAGGTATGCAAACAATGTGTGGCTGTCGGCTTTGACGAGGTCAATCTTGACTATATCCGTTTCTCGACAGATAAGGGAATGGCCAATGTGAATTTCGGCCCGAAAGCCGAGAATGTAACAAGGATCGAAGCGATAACCAACGGCATCAAAAGGATATGTGAGGAGATCAAGCCTTTAGGCGCATTTGTGAGCTGTGATGTGTACGGTGCAATCATGACATCGTCCGTAGACGCGAAGATCGTAGGCCAGAGCTATTTCCAGATGGCACAGTATCTTGACTATATCTGCCCGATGGTTTATCCGTCCCACTACGGAGACGGTTACTATAACCTCGATTATCCCGACTGCCACCCTTATGAACTGGTATATCAGGCGCTCATGGCTTCGCAGAAGGTTCTGTACATGATCGACAATACCGGGAACAAAGCGGATGTAAGGCCGTGGCTGCAGGATTTTACGGCCAGTTGGCTGCGGCATTATCTCAAGTACGGCAAGGAAGAAGTAAGAGGCCAGATACAGGCAACCTATGACGCGGGGTATACGCAGTGGCTGCTTTGGAACGCGGGCATCAATTATACCGAGGATGCGCTCGAAAGAGCACAGTAACAGTCCGGCGGAAACATAGAGATAATAAATTGCACGAATTGCGAAAAAACAATTCGTGCAATTTCTGTTTTGTGAATACTAATGCTGACCCGGTGCGTATTATACTTGCGGTTCTCAGAAGATTGGGATATATTAAAGGTAGGTGAGTAGTGGTGTAGTGGAGTAGTGGAGTAGTGGAGTATTGGAGTAGTGGAGGGTTTGAATATGGAGCTGCTGATTAAGAACGGAAAAGTCTTCAATGCCGGCGGGAGCGCGATGAGCGATGTTCTGATAAGAAACGGAGTGATCGTTGAGACCGGACAGGGACTTGACGGCAAAACCGCCGACAGGGTGATCGACGCAACGGGGCTGTATGTGCTTCCGGGGGCGATCGATGCGCATACACATCTGGAAATGAAGATGGGAAAAACCTTCAGCGCCGACGGATATGAGTCAGGGACGCGCGCGGCTGCATGCGGCGGGGTGACCACTGTTTTTGATTATACGCTGCAGGAAAACGGCAGATCGATGCTCGGGGAGATAGAAGACAGAAACAGGCTTGCGGAAGGCGCGGCTTGTGTTGATTACGCTTTTCACGGCGGGATCAGCGAGGTTAACGAAGAGCGTTTGAATGAGCTGGCACAGATGGCAGGGGAAGGCTTTACAAGCGTTAAGGCGTATATGACCTATGATTTCGGTCTTAATGATAAGGAGCTCTACAGGCTGCTTCGCGCTGCCGCAGAGGCCAAGGTGCTTATCACCGTCCATGCAGAGAGTGACGCGATAGTGGGAGTGAACCGGGCCGAGATCATTAAAGACGGGCCGAAACCTGTCTGGTACCATTATCTTTCACGTCCCGAGATCGCTGAGGAAGAAGCGGATATCAGGGCCGTAAAGCTTGCCGAGGCGGCAGGAGCGCCGATCTATATCGTACATCTTGCCAATGCGGCGGGAGAACGTTTTATTGCCGAATATAAGGAAAAAAGCATAAACGGCACAAAGGTATTTGCCGAGACATGCCCGCATTATCTGGAATTTACAAATGAAGTGTATAAGCGGCCCGACGGGATAAGATTCATATGTTCTCCGCCGATCAAGGGTGAGGAAAGCCGCAGGGCGCTTCTTGAAGGCATACAAAAAGGCGTGATAGATACGATCGCGACCGATCATTGCCCGGCACAGACATT
>JAILIQ010000289.1 GCA_024695205.1 Lachnospiraceae bacterium | reverse complement strand
GTTTTTCTTGATAAAATCCATAAGTGACTGGATATACTCAATACGTCCTGTATAATATGCAAGCTTCTCGGTTTCGGCTTCACCGCGGTAAATACGCCTTGCATCCTCCCGCGCCATAACTTCCACCGCCAGATCGGCGTTGAGTTTCTTGATCAGTTCTTCCATAGATACCTCCTTTTCGGTCATTCCGATGAAACAACCAAGGATAAAGCCATCCGGGTAAGCCGCCGCAGCCGATTTCATTACCTTTTTGGTATAAAAATTCTAACATACAAAATAAATCAAGTCAAAGCAAATCAAGGTTTAACTTTATGACTGTGCAGTATCTGCAAGGGCCTCATCGAGCAGCTGAAAATACTTGATGTGGGCGGTATTGTACTGAAGATTAAAATCGGCGTCAATGCCCTGGTGAAGCGATGAAATATATTTATGAGCCTGGTTTTCCATTTCCGGATGAATACGGGCTATGGTTGCAACACCGACATTCGAACAGGTATCCGAGATCCTTTCGATATTGTTGAGAAGATCAAGGAAGGTAACACCCGCAGGTATCGTACATCTGCCCTCTCTTAGGCGTACGATATGGTTGTCATGCAGCGTGTTGACCAGATCATCGACAACCTCCTCAAGCGGTTCGATATGCCTTGCGGCATCCGCATTTCTCTTTAAAAAAGCAAATCTTGTGTATTCGAGGATCTTCTCAAGAAGCTCTTTTGCAACAGACATTTCCATCCTGGCGGTTACCGAGAACGATATCTGCTGCTTGTTCAGATCCCTTACCGCCTCCGCGATATTGGCCGCATGATCGCCAAGGCGTTCGAATTCGGTAACAAGCTTATAGTACTGATCCATGATCCTTATGTGATTATCGTCGCTGACATGCGATGAAAGCTGAAGCAGATAATTATCGACATAATCGGCAAGCTGATCTATCCTGTCTTCCTCTTCCTCGATCTCGTTAAACTTTTTCAGGTCAAAGCCGTTGATCACAAGTCCCATTGCTTTCCTGAAATTCTCATGGGATGCATCAAACATTGTAAGCAAAGCATTATAGCAGCTCCTGAACGCAAGCGCGGGAGTTGCGAAGAATACGGGATTCAGCGCATTGATGATATCCGAATACTTTTCCTCCTGTCTGGGTTCATCCTTAACGATCCTGCATGCAAGCTTCTCAAACAGCCCGACCATCGGAAACAATACGATCGCACAGCCTAAGTTAAAGATTGTATTGGCATTTGCTATACCGCCGGAATTCATGGGTTTATCCCATAAACTTTCAAGCAGTCCCATTTTCTGGCTGATGGTTACAACGAATAGCACAAGAAGTGTTTTGCTCAGATTATATACGATATTTACGATACCGACACGCTTAGCCTCGGCTTTCGCACCTATCGAACAGACTATTGCCGTGGTCACACAGTCTCCTAAGTATACGCCAAGGATTATTGCATATATTATCTTAAAACTGATCCCGCCGGTCAGTGAAAATGCCTGCAGTATACCGATAGTTGCCGACGAACTCTGAAGTACGAACGCCACTCCCGCTCCCGAAAGATAGCCGAGTACGGGGTTTTTTCCCATGCTCGTAAATATGGTATCGATAATGCCGGAGTCCTGCAGCGAAGAAACAGAGGCCGTCATATTCATCAGTCCCGAGAACAGGATACCGAACCCCATCAGAACATTACCGAGGTTGTCGGATTTCTGAAATTTCATGAACATGATCAGAATGATGCCGATTATCAGCGCGATTGGCGCAAGTGTGGACGGTTTAAAAAACTGCAGTACTGCCGAAGCTCCGTTATCAATATCAAGAAGTCTGATGATCTGACCGGTTACGGTCGTTCCGACGTTCGCTCCGATAATGATACCCATAGACTGATGCAGTGAGATGACGCCTGCAGCCACAAGACCCGAAGTGATAACGATCGTTGCTGTAGATGACTGTATGATCGCCGTTACAAGAATGCCGAGGAAGAATGCCTTTACAGGATTATTCGTCACCTTTTCGAGAACAACCTTTAAGGTACCTGATTGTCCTTCCTTCATACTGCTGCTCATCAGTCTCATGCCGTACAGGAACATCGCAAGTCCTCCAAGCAGGGATATCACATTAAAAAAATACATCATTTATTCCTTTCTTCCTTCATCATGGCTCTTACCGGATCTATCGAAGCCGCTTTTCTTTTAAGAGCGGCAAGGTTCATCTTCATGAAAAGCTCAAGCTGTCCTGTTTCTGCTTCATCAAATCCTTTCTGCGACCTTATCTTACAGTCCGGAATGATCCCTTCGGCATATCTTTTCCCGTCCGTGAATGTCACATACGCAAACTTATTCCCGTCTTTTCTGCAGATACCCGAAACCTGCATAGTCAATTCTTCAAGCTTCTTATTTTCCGTGCTTTCAGCCTGTTTTTTCTCCATGCTCATCCTGCCTTTGATCTGTTATCAGCCAGCTCAACCATACGGTCATACTGTTCGTACATTTTCTGAACCGAATTCTCAAGAAGATAATAATGCATGATATACGGTATCAGAAGCGACATCAGTGCGATAAAAAGCACTGCCACGACTGCCGAAAAATCATTCAGCAGCTGCAGGAGTACCATAAACGTCAATATCGCAAATAAAGCCGTAACAATAAGATGTATCAGCCTCTCATGCATAAAAAATCCTATCTGCGTCAGATGTTTCCGGATCTGGACATCCCAGTCCACGACATTTTCTGGATTTTCAAGCATTTTCCCGACCGTATCAAGATATGCAAGAACTCTTTTTTTCATAATGATCTCCGTTATCCCAAATATCCGATCTTTAACAGCAGTGTTCCGCTGATCACAACCACAGTGAAAACAGCACTCAGGATCGTAAAATGTCTTGTCATCTTCTCTTCTTTTTTGGATATCATGAGCGTAAGATATGCAAGAACATATCCCGTCACGCCTCCGATCGTATTGGCCGCGACATCCGTAACATCACTCGTTCCCAGAACAAACACATACTGAATGATCTCAAAAAGGATGCTTGTAAACAGCATTATCAGAAATGAGGAAATGAACCTGCGCGCGCCGAGCATATACAGGTACGCCCCGAACGGGAGAAATATCAGGACATTCATGATCTTTTCCCTGATTATGACCGGAGACCACAGATAGCTGTTCGGATTATAGAACAGATTCCAGTTTATATATTGTCTTTTGTATGGTATTTCAGCGTATGAAAAAGAGAACTTGAACAGAACTGCCCAAATCAGATAAAGAATATATATTATAAAAAGGATCGCAGTTATGCGCCTGGTTTTTTCCATTTTAACAAATTTCTTTCTAAACAGTTATTGATACTACCTGTATTGCCTTGCAACAAAACCGTAGACCGTATCGGCAAATTCCTTTGCTTCGGTAGGACACCCCTTTGCAAGCCAGTCACGAACAGCTCCGACCATACCGCTGTAATTATACTGGTACGATATCTCGAACTGGGCTTCGTCAAAAGTTCCCCTTCTCTTGAGAAGCTCCATTATCTGATCCATGAGCACCTTGACGGTAGTGCGCAGGAGCCCGCTTGCCAGCCTCATCTCAAAATAATCTTTATAAAATACCTTGTTCTTATAAAAGATCTCAAATACCCTGTACCTGTTCTTGCCGGGCTCTTCCCCTTTAAGTGCCTCTGTGGTCATATCCTCTTCCATCTTTTCGTACAGGTCAAAAATATCGAGATAATTCCTGTAAAATGTCGCTCTGTTAACGTCGGCATCTTCGCATATTTCTTTAACTGTTATATCTGACAGACGCTTTTTTTTGAGAATCTTAAATACACTCTCCCTGATAACTCTTTTAGTATACTCTTTTCTTCTGTCAGCCATTTTGTAATACCCTTCTCAACATTATTTATAAATCAGGTTGCTTTTAATTCTCCATCTTCCAGAACCTGATGCTGTGCCCGGGAAGTTCACTCCCGCCCCCAAAGTCATGCATATTGCCGGAGATCATTTCAAGTGCCTGTCCGCATCCCGCGTCAAAATGAGCCGTAAACGGATTGGGATCGATGTTGATCGCTACCATTACTCTCTCATCATCACATTTTCTTTCAAAAATACACTGTCTGTTCGTCAGCAGGACATTGCGCATACCGCCGTAATTAAGAGCCTTGCTGCCCTTCTTGATCTCAGCCAGTTTTGAGATGAGCTCTGTAAGCTCGTTCCATTCGGGATGTTCAAAAGAAGGTCTTAATGCCGGATCGCCTTGTGCCTTGTCTCCCAACGCACCCCACTCACTCCCGTAGTATACGCAGGGAATTCCGGGCATTCCGAATACCAGAGCGTATACTGCGGGAAGATTGGCTTTATCCTGTATAATGCTTGCGATCCTTGTAACATCATGATTGTCGGCAAATGACAGCAGATGCGCTCCGCGGCATACCGTCCAGTCTTCGGGACCGAAAAGCCTCATCAACGAATGGATGATCTCGAACATGTTCATAGAGTTTATTGCCGAATGAATACCTTTGTAGCACTGGTAATTCGTAACCGAATGAATATTCATCTCGGCAAGCATACGTCCGTATTCACCGTGCAGGACTTCTCCGAGAAGGAAGAAATCGGCTTTTTGGCTGTCGGTAAATTCCCGCAGGCGTCTTAAGAACTCTCTGTCAAGACAGTATGCGACATCAAGTCTTATACCGTCAATATCAAATTCCCTGATCCATCCGTCAACCGCAGAGAAAATATGCTGTATGACTTCTTCATTGCGCAGGTTCAGCTTTACAAGATCGTAATTGCCTTCCCATCCCTCATACCATAATCCGTCATTGTATGCGGAATTGCCGTCAAAGGCGATCCTTGCAAACCAGTCCTTATATCTTGAATTCTCACGGTTTTTTATCACATCCTGAAACTGAGGAAAACCTCTTCCGACATGATTGAAAACTCCGTCAAGAACTACCCTGATACCGTTCTCATGCAATGCATCCGTAACCTTTTTAAAGTCCTCATTGGTCCCCAGGCGTACATCTATCTTGGAATAATCTCTGGTGTTATACCCATGGGTATCCGATTCGAAAACCGGTGAAAAATAAACAGCATTTGCCCCAAGCTTCCTGATATGGGGAATCCAGTCCAGAACCTTTAATATCCTGTGTTCTGGCACACCGTCATTTTCAAACGGCGCTCCGCAGAAACCCAGGGGATATATCTGATAAAATACGCTTTCGTAAGCCCACATAGTAAAATGATCCTTTCACTCATGATCATCTAGATTATAACCTTAAAAAATGCTACGGGCAAGTTATTAATTGTTATCATGGCTCACATAGCCAGATCAACGTGCTGTATCGTTCCTACCTCACCGGTCTCTTTAAGATAAATACCGGTCTTGCGGATCGCTCCCTGCAGCTTGTTGGATTCATCCTTGATGCTGAACTCGGTGCTCGCGCTTCCGAGATATATTGCTCCTACGCCGGCTTCCTTAAGGTCCATCAGCCGGTCGTTGCCATCCTCATCTTTAGTCCAGACCTTGAGCTTCGAAAATATCCCGTCGTTCTCATCGATCCAGGAATTGCCGTCCTCATCATATGCGGCAAGATCTGCAAATCCGTCACCGCTCTTTGTTCCGAAAAGCTCGCTTCCGTCATCGATCTTTCCGTTGCCATCCTTATCAAGAGCAAGAAATCCGCTTCCTGCATCGGCAAATGAGATCTCATCCATCTTGCCGTCACTGTCAAGATCAAATTTAAACCTGACATCGGTCAGACCTGCATGCGCACTGTCGATATTTATGATCAGAGGATCCGTTACAATGATATTCTCGGAGGTCAATGACTCGAATTTTGCCGTAAACGATCTGGACATCGACAGTTCCATACCGAAGTTTATGCTCCTGCCGTCTTCTGTTACGGCAATACCGGACGACTTAAATGTCGTATATTCGCTTTCATTATGAAAACCGCTTGTCGCGGTGATCTTCTGCCAGACTGTTCCGGAAACGCTGGTGCCGATATTCATGCCCTGAATCTGTGATGCGTCGCCGGCTCCTTCAGCCTTCTGTCCCCTTATCTGCATGACCATATCGGCTTTCTTAAGGTTACTGCTTCTCAGATCAAGCATTCTGCCACTTTTCATCTGTGAAAGATCCAACGGTTCTATCCTGCCCTTTCCGCTTAATGCAGCAAGAAGCTTCCTTAAGAGCTTGATCTGGGTATCCGTATCATCCGGTATCTCAAAACGCGGCTGGTTGCGTGTTTCATTCATCCGCTCTATCAGATGTCTGAAATTGTTCTGTTCGTTTTCCTTACGTCTCTGTTCTTCGTTAAGCTTTTCTTCTTTGTTGAATTCCCGCATTCCCGAGACCATGCTGCCTTCCTTCTTCTGGGCGTAGGCCGCGATCGAATCGAGTGCTTTGGTATTCCTTGTCATTACTTCCAGATGCTCGGCGCTCGTATATTCGCTTAATCGGTGTTCCGAGCTCATAGCTATGGTACTGCCTGCAATTTTCATATGGGTCTCCTTTCCCGTGCCGGTAATCGCCTGCAGCTTTGTACGGAAAAGCCGTATCGTTTACCCGATCAGAAAAATCCTTTTTTCCGATAATATCCTGTATTCGTTATATCGGATATTTATACGGGAAAATTAACCCCGGGCGTTTATTTCCCGCCCATCCATTCCTCTATCTGATCCTCTATTATCTTCATCAGACGACGCCTTGCTTCGATCGAAGCCCATGCGATATGAGGAGTTATAAATACTCTCTCGGGATGTGCCAGTTTCAGGAAGGGACTGTCCTTACGCATCGGTTCAACAGCAAGGACATCAAGGCCGGCGCTGGCTATTATCCCCTTATCCAGAGCCTCGCAAAGATCTTCTTCATTTACGATAGGCCCGCGTCCCAGATTCAGCAGGATCGCATCTTTTTTCATCTTTGAAAGTGCTTTTATGTCAATGAGTCCGAGCGTATCATCATTGAGCGGAGCGTGTATCGAAACAATGTCCGAGGTCTTGAGCAGTTCATCAAAGGATACCTCTTTTACCTCGCTGTCATGATTGCGCCCCGAGGTTGAATAATAGCTGACATCACATCCGAAAGCGGACGCGATCGCAGCCACCCTGTGTCCTATCGCACCGAGTCCGATTATCCCCCACTTTTTGCCCGCAAGCTCATGGAAATTCTGTTCAAAATGGGTAAAAAGCCTGTCTCCGGCATATTTTCCGCTTTTTACATAGGAGTCATAGTATCCGAGATGCTCAAACAGGTAAAACAATAACGCAAATGTGTGCTGGGCAACCGTTTCGGTCGAATATCCGGCAACATTCCTCCATTCGATCCCGCGGCGCGCAAGAAAATCCTTATCAAGATTATTCGTACCTGTCGCTGTAACACAGACAAGCTTCAGATTGGGTGCTTCGCCGACACTCTGCTCATTGATCCCTGTCTTATTAAGGACGATGATATCCGCATCCCCGATCCTGCCGGCTACTTCCTCAGGTGCCGAAAAATCATACATCACAACTTCCCCGAATCTGTCAAACCCGCTCAGATCAAGATCCTCACCTATTGTCTTCCTGTCAAGAAATACTATTTTCATATTTTAACACCCTCCCTGCTCAAAAAATGGGGTTGTCCTTACGTGACAACCCCGTTCTGAAATCAACAACAACATTTATTTACCGATGCATTCATCATCATAACGTGTTACACTGTGTTTCTTTATATACTCTACGATCTCGTCAAAATAACAGAATGCAAGTCCTACATAGCTGTCCGCAGCTCCGTAGTAGATCGCGATCCTTCCGGTATCGGGATCATGCAATGTAGCACAGGGGAAGCAGACATTGGCAACAAAGCCTCTTTCCTCATACCACTCCTCGGGAGTGAGCAGCCAGTTTTCACAACGATACAGTACCTTTGAAGGATTCTCAAGATCGAGTATCGCGCCGCCTATAGAGTATACATAACCGTTACAGGTCTGTGTAACGCCGTGATAGAACAGAAGCCATCCCTCGCTTGTTTCGATCGGAGCGGCACCGCCGCCTATCTTAAGACTCTCCCACCATTCGGAGGAACGTCCCATAACATGACGATGCTTTCCCCAGTAAGTCAGATCCGGACTTTCGCTGATAAAGATGTCTCCGAAAGGTGTATGACCCGAATCCGAAGGTCTTGACAGCATAAGGAAATTGCCGTTTACCTTGCGGGGGAACAATACAGCGTTACGGTTAAAAGGCAGGAAGGGATTCTCCAGCCTTGTAAATGTCTTGAAATCGGTTGTCTTCGCAAGTCCTATCGAAGCACCGTAGAAATCCGTACACCAGATTATGTAGTAGGTATCCTCAACCTTTACAAGTCTCGGATCGTAAGCATAATTGGGCATAAAAGGCTCACCGTTTTCATCCTTGAGCTGGATCTTTTCCTTTTCAAAATCCCAATGAATGCCATCTTCGCTTCTGCCCAGATAGATAAATGAAACACCGTTTGTCTGCTCGCCTCTGAAAACCCCGATATATTTTCCTTCATACGGCACAACCGCGCTGTTGAAGATCCTGGCGACACCCTCAACCGGATTACGTCCGATAATGGGATTTTCCTTATACCTCCATACAGGAGCATTGACGATCTTTTCGGGTCTTTCCTGCCAGGGCATTTTTTCAAGCTTTGGTGCGATCATTCTGATATCACTCATAATTCAACCTCCATAAGTCCTTCTTTCGATTTTGGGTTACCCTACTTTAAAAATATCATATCCCGGACTATTTATCAATCATAAAGAAATCCGGTCCGGAATCTTATGTCCGGTCATCACTGTTTTTGATGAGCCTGCAGAGGTTTTCCACGAGCGAATTAAGATCGGAATCATTTTCAACTGTATGGTCCGACCATTGCTCATACCTTTCATGACGTTCGGCATACAGTGTTTCAACACCCTTGGCCGCAGTAACTGGTCTTCCGCCGCGTGCAAGCCTGCTCAGATCGCGTTTTATGTAAATAACAGTGCCGGCAGCATGCAGCAGCTCTTCGTTTGAAGGTATCTCCACAACTCCGCCTCCAAGCGAGATCACAGTCCGGGTGCATTTTTTTAATTCGGCCAAGACCTCCGATTCCTTCTCCCTGAATTTCGGAACGCCGAAACATTCAATGTAGTCAGCCGGACTGATGCCCGTATATTCTTCAAATTCCGTATCCGCGTCGATAAAGCTGTATCCGAGCCTTCTCGAAAGCAAACGCCCTGCGGTACTTTTCCCGCATCCGGGCATACCTATCAGTAATATGTTCTGTACTGCCATATCCACATTCATTATTTTCCGTTAAGAGCCTTGTCGATCGCCGCAGCAGCTGTCTTTCCGGCACCCATAGCCGAGATGACGGTCGCAGCGCCGGTTACGGCATCTCCGCCCGCATATACGGCATCACGTGAGGTCAGACCGTCTTCGTTGACGATTATGCCTCCGCGGGGATTAACTTCAAGACCCTGCGTCGTATTCTTGATGAGCGGATTGGGTGATGTTCCGATAGCCATTACTACGGCATCAACCTCAAGTTCATACTCCGATCCTTCTACCGGAACAGGCCTTCTTCTGCCTTTTGCATCAGGCTCGCCAAGTTCCATCTTCTGAACTCTCATGCTGGTCACAAAGCCGTTCTTCGGGTCTCTCGGATCATCGGGATTCTTATACCCAAGGATCTCGACAGGATTACGAAGGAGCTGGAAGTCGATACCTTCCTCGATCGCATGCTCCACTTCTTCTTTTCTTGCGGGAAGCTCTTCCATTGAACGTCTGTAAACGATATATACCTTCTCTGCGCCAAGTCTTAGAGCGGTTCTTGCGGCATCCATCGCAACATTGCCGCCACCGACTACGGCTACCCTGCCGCCCTTCATGATCGGTGTATCCGGATCATCCCTGAACGCCTTCATCAGATTGCTTCTGGTCAGGTACTCATTTGCGGAATATACGCCCTTAAGAGACTCGCCGGGAATGTTCATGAAGTTCGGGAGTCCTGCACCCGAACCGATAAATACTGCCTCAAAACCCTTTTCGAACAGTTCGTCTATGGTAAGGGTCTTGCCGATTATTATATTGGTTTCGATATCAACGCCCATTTTCCTGAGCAGTTCTACTTCGCGTGCCACGATCGCCTTGGGAAGACGGAATTCCGGGATACCGTATACAAGTACGCCGCCTGCCGTATGGAGTGCTTCAAATACGGTCACCTTGTAACCGAGTCTTGCAAGATCGCCTGCGCAGGTAAGACCCGAAGGGCCGGAGCCCACGATGGCAACACTGTGTCCGTTGGATTCGGGAACCTTAACCTCGGCGTTGGCCATCTCATTGTGGCGGTCAGCCACAAATCTCTCAAGTCTTCCGATACCGACAGGATCACCCTTGATGCCTCTTACGCACTTGGACTCGCACTGTGTTTCCTGGGGACATACACGTCCGCAGACTGCCGGAAGCGTGCTGGACTGTGCAATGACCTGATAAGCGCCCTCATAATCCTTCTCAACGATCTTTTTGATAAAATCGGGAATATGAACATTCACGGGACATCCCGAAACACAGGGGCTGTTCTTGCAATTCAGACATCTTGCCGCCTCATCAAGAGCGATCTCTTCGGTATAACCGAGAGCAACCTCCTGAAAGTTTTTATTTCTGACATCCGGTGCCTGAGAAGGCATCGGGTTTTTATTTAATGACATGTTTGGCATAACTATTCTCCTTTTTTCCAGTATATCCGTATAAAACCACACTGCTCATTCGCAATCCGCCCGCTATGCGGGCTGCTTGCTCATGTAGAGTGGGGTGTAGCATCCCCTCCTGCTCATTCATTTCAAAACACTTCGTGTAGTTTTCTGAGCTTGGCCAACAACATTTCAAGCAAGCTTGAATGTTGTTGATCAAGCTCAGAAAGCAGCTACGCTGCTTTTGAAATGAATGAGTCCGGTATGCTTTTATTTTTTAAACAGGTTACAGGTCTCTTCATATGCATGTCTCTCAAAATCCCTGTAGATCATGCCTCTGCTCATTGCCTCATCGAAATCCACCTGGTGTCCGTCGAAATCGGGACCGTCAACACATGCGAATTTCGTTTCTCCGCCAACGGTAAGCCTGCATCCGCCGCACATACCGGTTCCGTCTATCATGATCGGATTCATGCTGACTATCGTCTTTACTCCGTACTCCCTGGTCAGCTGACAGACAAATTTCATCATGATCACGGGTCCTATCGCAATGACCTCGTCATACTTGTTGCCTTCGTCAATAAGAGCCTTAAGAGCGTTCGTTACAAGACCCTTTTCACCGTAGCTGCCGTCGTCGGTCATCATTTTCAGCTGATCGCTGACTGCCTTGAACTCATCTTCAAGGATGACCAGATCGCGGTTTCTGAAGCCGACTATCGAATGTACCTCACAGCCCTGCTCATGCAGCTTCTTGGCAACAGGATACGCGATCGCACAGCCTACGCCGCCGCCGACTACCGCTACCTTCTTAAGCCCCTCTGTTTCGGTGGGTTTTCCGAGAGGTCCGGCAAAATCCTGAAGATGTCCGCCGACTTCAAGGTGATTGAGCTTCTCTGTGGTTGCTCCGACGATCTGGAAAATGATCGTAACGGTTCCTTTTTCCCTGTCAAAATCCGCGATCGTAAGCGGAATCCTCTCGCCGTTCTCATCAACCCTGAGGATGATGAACTGACCGGGTTCAGCCTTTGCCGCAACCAGCGGCGCCATGATCTCCATCAGTGTTACTGTCGGATTCAGGCTTTTTTTGTTGATGATCTCGTACATATCTTACTCTCCGTTTCCTTGATATATTATTGTTGGTTAAGGTGTTAAAAGCACTTCGTGCCATTTCCGTATACAAGATATTGATTTTCCGGGCATGCCTGATATCAATAACCCTTATGTGTAAACCTTAACAATTGTTGATACATTACTTTACCATATTACAGTTCTAAAATCCATAGTTAAATTGCAATAACCTGAAATCATTAAAAGCATCTTACTGTTTAACAGGTTTTTCAAGGCCGAAATGCCTGTAGCCCTCACCCGTTACGATCCTTCCTCTGGGCGTTCTCGCTATCAGTCCGGTCTGCACCAGATAAGGCTCGTATACTTCTCCGATCGTACCTGCATCTTCACCGATCGTTGTCGCTACAGCCTCGATCCCGACGGGTCCGCCGTCAAACTTTTCTATCATCGTTTTGATCACCGCACGGTCTATG
>JAILIQ010000288.1 GCA_024695205.1 Lachnospiraceae bacterium | reverse complement strand
TAACGATACAGGAATGGTTCCGTTGACAAGAGTTATCGAGAAGATGAAGCTTGAAAATCTGACACCGGATGTCAATATTGACGATATTGCACTCACGATGCCGGATATCAACAGACCGGCGGTCCAGCTTACCGGGTTCCTTCAGGATTTTGCCAATGAGAGAATGCAGATCATAGGTAATGTTGAGCAGTCATACCTTAATTCACAGCCGGACGGTATCGAAAGAATGAAGAAATTCCTGAATCTGAAGATACCCTGCGTTGTATACTGCAGGAATATCGAAGTGGATCAGGAGATCATAGAAGCAGCCACGGAAGCAGGTGTTCCGCTGCTGCGCACATCGAACACCACATCTGCGTTCATGGCTGAGATAATCAAGTGGCTGAATGTGGAACTCGCGCCGACGATGACGATACACGGCGTACTTGTCGATGTATACGGCGAAGGCCTTCTGATAACGGGCGAGAGCGGCATAGGTAAGTCAGAGGCTGCTCTGGAGCTGATCAAGCGAGGACACCGTCTTGTAAGCGATGATGTTGTCGAGATACGCAAGGTCAGCGACGATACACTGATAGGAACGTCTCCCGAGATGACGAGGCACTTTATCGAGCTTCGGGGCATCGGGATAATAGATGTCAAGACCCTGTTCGGTATCGAGAGTGTCAAGAATACCCAGCAGATCGATCTGGTGATCAATCTTGAGGACTGGGACAGGGAAAAGGAATATGACCGCATGGGTATTGAAGAGCACTATATCAATTACCTCGGCAACAAGGTCGTATGCCACAATATCCCGATCAGACCCGGACGTAATCTTGCCATTATCTGCGAGACGGCGGCTATCAACTGCAGACAGAAGAAGATGGGATACAACGCGGCTCTTGAGCTCTACAACAGAGCGATAGCCAATATCAATAAAGGAAAAACTACCGAATGAACCGGAGGGATCTTATGAAATACTGTTTTGGTGTGGATATCGGCGGAACAAGCGTCAAGCTCGGGCTTTTTACAAGCGAAGGCGATCTGCTCGACAAGTGGGAGATAGCGACCCGCAGGCAGGATCACGGAGTAAATGTACCTTCAGACATTGCCGGTGCGATAGCTGACAAGATCGCTGAGAAGGGCATTGACAAAGCAGATGTTACGGGCGTGGGAATAGGCGTACCCGGACCTGTTACCGAGGACGGTACGGTCATGAAATGTGCGAATCTCGGCTGGGATGTATTTAATGTAAATGAGCGCATGAGCTCTCTGACAGGTCTTACCTGCATCGCGGCCAACGATGCCAATGTCGCTGCACTCGGAGAATTGTGGCGCGGCGGTGCGAAGGGCTATAAGAACATGGTATTCATAACCCTCGGTACCGGAGTCGGCGGCGGAGTCGTTATCGGAGGAAAGATAGTACACGGTATCCACGGCGGCGGCGGTGAGATCGGCCATATAGTGGTCAATCCGACGGAAACCGATGCCTGCGGCTGCGGAGGGCACGGACATCTTGAGCAGTACGCTTCGGCAACCGGGATCGTCAGGATGGCTGAGAAGATGCTTCTTACAACCGCACGCGAGACGAGTCTGAAACAGCTTCCCGCAGTTACAGCCAAGGATATTTTTGATGCGGCAAAAGCAGGTGACGGTGTGGCTCTCGATCTTGTCGATACGATGTGCGCATATCTGGCCCAGGCGCTTTCCGGTGTTGCGGCTACCTGCGATCCGGAGGTATATGTTATCGGAGGCGGCGTATCAAAAGCGGGCACCATCATTACAGATACAGTCAGGAAGCATTTTGATTCGAACAACTTAAACGTTCTGTGCGGACGTGAGTTTAAGCTTGCATCGCTCGGAAATGACGCGGGCATATACGGTGCGGCTTATCTGACTTTAAATAACGGGTGATCTGCGAACAGATCATGGCAGAGCTTATTTCTGCCGAACAGTTCGATAACAGGAGAAGCAGGTTGGATAACGAATTTGTCAAAGAGGCGGAGGAACTTCTGGAAAAATACCGGAACGGTGACAGGACGCTTAAATTACTCTTAAACGAGCAGATGTCGAAGCATACCGGTTTCAGGACCGGCGGTCCAGCCGATTATTTTATCACTGTACCGGATACCGATTTATTAAAAAAAATAATCACTCTTGCAATTAAGAAAGAAATTACTTATTATATCATAGGAAATGGTTCCAATATGCTCGTATCGGATTCCGGCTTCAGGGGACTGATCATACGCATAAAAAGCGAGCCGGAGCTTGATTTCGGACAAAAAAATGAAGAAGGCAGGACTGTTGTTACGGTATCGGCCGGATGCAGTCTGGCCAAACTCGCAACCGAGTGCGCATCAAGAGGGTTAAAGGGTCTTGAATTTGCCGCAGGCATACCCGGAACCGTAGGCGGCGCGGTAGTGATGAACGCGGGCGCGTACGGCGGGGAGATAAAGGACTGTATCGTAAAAGCCGGGCTTCTTGACAGGACAGGCAACGATCTCGAACTCGACAGAGACGGACTGGAACTGGGATATCGCACAAGCATTATCAGGAAGAAGAATTATATCGTTATCAATGCGCAGTTTGCGCTTGAGGATACGGATCCCGAAGAAAGCAGAAGGCTGATCGCCGAGCTTGCGGCCAAGAGGCGGGAAAAACAGCCTCTGGAATATCCGAGCGCAGGAAGTACGTTTAAAAGGCCTGAGGGTTATTTCGCGGGCAAACTGATCGAGGATGCGGGATTAAAGGGCTTTTGTACAGGTGATGCGCAGGTTTCCGAAAAGCATGCGGGATTTATCATCAACAAAGGCAATGCTTCTTCGGCGGATATCCACGCCCTGATCGGCGAAGTACAGAGGCGCGTGTTTGAAGATTCCGGGGTCAGGCTGGAACCGGAAGTAATATTTTTAGGTTTTTGAAATGTCATTTTCATCTGAAGTAAAACAGGAATTGGCCGGTATCATGCCCAACGCCAGACATTGCCGGATCGCAGAGCTTGCGGCGTTAGTCATGTGCGCGGCAGGGATCGAAAACAACCGCATCGTTCTTACGGGCGATAATCCGCTGATCAGAGAACGATTCGGTATTCTCGTTCGGAAGCTGTTTACATTTGACCCGGGCAACATAGGGGACAATGAGACCGTACAGCTTCTCGAGACTATAAAAATGAACGGCGAACTTATACCGGACAGTATGATATTGAAGCTGCCTTGCTGTAAGAGAGCCTTTCTTCGCGGAGCTTTCATAGCATGTGGCTCCATGACGGACCCGGAGAAGGAATATCATCTGGAATTTGTGACCGATGGGGAGAGGGCACAAATGATCGTCGATTCGCTGACGTCTTTTGATATTGAAGCGAAAACGACCGATCGCAAAAAAAGTAGTGTTGTTTACGTGAAGGACAGCGACAGGATCGTTGACATCCTGAATGTCATCGAAGCGCATGTTGCATTGATGAGCTTCGAAAATGTCAGGATCCTCAAGGACATGCGCAATTCCGTAAACAGAAGGGTGAACTGCGAGACCGCGAATATCGGGAAAACGATCACGGCGGCCGGCAGGCAGATTGAAGATATTGAGTATCTTCGGGAGTCACATTTGTTTTCTGAGCTGAGCGACGATCTGAAGGAGACGGCAATGCTCAGGCTGGAACATCCGGACAGTTCACTGGCGGAACTTGGGAAGCTTCACGGACGGCCCGTAGGGAGGTCGGGAGTGAACCACAGGCTGGCCAGACTGTCAGAGATGGCGCAGAAGCTGCGCGAGGAAAATGCAGGAATGGAGTAATATCAGGAGGAGATTATGATTCGCAAACAGATGGCAATCGACATTACGGCCGATCTTGACAGAAGGCCTATTGCCAAGCTGGTACAGGAAGCCAGCAGATACGAAAGTTCGGTATGTTTTGAGTACAAGGACAAGAAAGTCAACGCCAAGAGCATCATGGGTATGATGACATTTATAAGCATCATGAACAGAGCTACGGCGGCGAAGGACAAGATCGATGTTATTATCGACGGAAAAGATGAAAATGAGGCTATGGGAGCTATCGAAGATTTCTTTGCTTAAACAGGCCTAAACAAGGAACGGGACAGGTCTTCCGTTCCTTTATTTAAATACCGGTTTATGGGGGTTATTGCTTTATGGGTCAGGAAAACAACAAGAAGAAAAAAAGATCGGGGAGTAAGACTCTTATAATCATTGCTGCTGAGTTTGTCATTATAGCAGTGCTGCTGATCGTGATGAGTATCGGCAGGCCCGGAAAGAACAAAAATACCGGGACTTTAACGCCCGCAGGCGGTACGGGGAAGGTTGCGCAGTCGCCGGCAGCTCAGAGTGCCGATGCCGGCAAAAATACGGCGCAGCAGAATGCAGATGAGCTTCTGGTAGCTTCAACAGGCCAGGTGCCTGCAGGAAGCGCCGAAGACGGATCCGAGAAATCCGCCGCTGCTGTTGCCAAGGCCCGTGAGGAAGAGGAAGAGCTTATAAAGGCAGCTCTTAAGGCTCATGAAGATGAGGTTGCCGCTGTGATCGCCACTGCCGATCGTCAGGCTGCGATGTATGATTATGACAAGGCCATGGATACGATCAGGGCATATGAGGGCTATGAGCAGGAAGAGAGCATGACTAAGGCTATTGCCTCATACGAGGAACAGAAGGCAGCATGTGTGGTATGGCATGATAATACGCAGATCAGCCATGTGTTCTTCCATTCACTGATCTATGATACCTCGAAATCATTCGGGCCCGGAAGCAGCCAGCCCCTCGGATATAACCGTTATATGACGACGGTCAGCGAATTCAATAAGATGATGGAATCCATGTATGAGAAGGGATTTGTCCTTGTAAGCATACATGATATCGCAAAAATTGAGAAACAGGCGGACGGAAGCGAAAAATTCGTTGCACAGCCGATCTATCTGCCTGAAGGCAAGGAGCCGTTCGTACTGTCACAGGATGATGTCAACTATTACCTTTACATGGAGGGCGACGGATTTGCCGAGAAGCTGGTCATAGGCGAGGACGGCAGGCCTACGTGCATGTATATCAACGATGACGGATCGGTTTCCTACGGTGAGTACGATGTTCTGCCTATCATTGACAGATTTGTCGATGAGCACCCTGATTTTTCATACAGGGGAGCCAAGGGAATCCTTGCGGTGACTGGTTTTGAAGGCGCTTTAGGGTATGATACCGGTCTTTCGATGAAGAAATATGACGGTATGAGCGAGGATGAGAAGATGAAGCTCATCAACGCCGAAAGAGAAGAAGCCAAAAAGGTTGCGGATGCGATCAAGGCCGACGGATGGGAATTTGCGAGCCACAGCTATACACATACCAATATGACAACGAACTCGGCGGACAAGGTAAAATATGATACACGTCGCTGGAAGGAAGAAGTGGAGATCATCTTAGGACCCACGGATATCTATATCTATCCGTTCGGTGCGGATATCTGCGACTGGAGAGGTTACAGCGGCGACAAATTCGATATTTTGAAGGGCGCGGGCTTTGATTATTTCTGCAACGTTGATTCCGCAAGGGCATGGATCCAGATAAGGGATACCTATTTCAGGATGGGCAGGATCAACCTCGACGGAGAGAGAATGAACAAGACACCCGAGAAGCTCACGGATTTCTTTAATGTTGAGGATGTATACGATCACTCAAGACCTGAGCTGAAGCTGTAAGGTATCTGCGGGGGTCGGGCAAAGAAAAAAAGGAACAAGCAAAAATATGGCGTTTACACATTTACATGTTCATACAGGCTACAGTCTTCTTGACGGATCCGGCAAGATCCCCGAGATGGTTGCAAGAGCCAGGGAACTCGGGATGGATTCTCTTGCGATCACAGACCACGGAGCGATGTACGGTGCGATCGAGTTCTATAAAGCCTGTAAGAAAGAGGGCATCAGGCCGATCATCGGTTGTGAAGTCTATGTTGCTCCGGGTAAATGTACCGAGAAGGAGAAATCGGTATCCGACGAGCGTTACCGGCATATGGTACTGCTCGCCGAGAGCAACGAGGGCTATCAGAATCTGATCAAGATAGTATCAAAGGGGTTTACCGAAGGCTTTTATTACAAGCCGAGAGTTGATGATGAGATCCTTGAAAGGTATCATAAGGGAATAATAGCACTTTCCGCATGTCTGGCCGGAGAAATACCCCATTATCTCGTGCAGGGACGTTACGATGACGCTCTTGCTTCGGCCCGTAAATATCAGAAGATATTCGGAGAGGACAATTTCTTTCTTGAATTGCAGGATCACGGGATTGCGGATCAGGGCGTTGCCGCGCAGGGGCTTATCAGACTGCATAATGAAACCGGCATCCCGCTGGTCGTTACCAACGACATACATTATACCTACGCAGATGACGCAGAGGCACATGACATCCTTCTGTGCATCCAGACCCAGAAAAAGGTAAGCGATGAGGACAGGATGCGTTATGAGGGAGGACAGTTCTATCTGAAGTCGGAAGAAGAGATGAGGACTCTCTTTCCTGCATTTCCCGAAGCCTATGACAATACGCACAGGATTGCCGAAAGGTGTAATGTTGAATTTGAATTTAATAAATACAAGCTTCCTCATTTCGATGTTCCCGAAGGGTATACATCTACAAGCTATCTGGAAAAGCTTTGCGATGACGGCATAAAAGAGCGTTATGCGGACAGTGACGGCAATGTCTCAGATGAGCTGCGCAGGAGACTGAAATACGAGCTTGATACGATCTCGCAGATGGGTTTTGTCGATTATTTCCTGATCGTCTGGGACTTTATACATTATGCGAAGAGCCACGATATCCCGGTAGGACCGGGAAGAGGAAGCGCGGCAGGCAGTATCGTTGCATACGCGTTACAGATCACCGACATTGATCCGATCCCCTACAATCTCGTATTTGAGAGATTCCTGAATCCGGAGAGGGTCACAATGCCGGATATTGACATAGATTTCTGCTATGAACGCCGCCCCGAGGTCATCGATTATGTGAACCGTAAATACGGCAGCGACCATGTGGTGCAGATCGTAACATTCGGTACGCTTCAGGCACGCGGTGTAATAAGGGATGTCGGAAGGGCGCTTGATTTCAGCTACGCCCAGACAGACAGGATCGCCAAGATGGTTCCTATGGAGCTCGGAATGACTCTTGACAAGGCCATCGAATCCAATCCCGATCTGAAGGCCGCCTATGAAGGCGAAAGCGATATCCATTATCTGATCGAGATGTCAAAACGTCTTGAAGGTCTTCCGCGACACACCTCCAAGCATGCCGCGGGCGTTGTGATAGCACCGGCACCGGTGGACGAATTCGTACCGCTGTCGCGTTCGGCCGATGATTATATCACCACACAGTATACAATGACTACGATCGAGGAGCTCGGACTTCTGAAAATGGATTTCCTCGGGCTTCGTACCCTCACGGTCATAGACAATACCGTAAAAGCGGTCAGAGCTTCGGGCAAGGATCCCGATTTTGATATAAAGAAGATCGATTATACGGATAAAAAGGTTTATGAGCTGATCTCCTCAGGGCAGACCTCAGGCATATTCCAGCTTGAATCTGCCGGTATGACCGGATTCATGAAGGAACTCAAGCCTTCGAACATTGAAGATATCATCGCAGGCATCGCGCTGTACCGTCCCGGACCGATGGATTTCATACCCAGGTACCTTAAGGGCAAACAGGCATCCGATTCGGTAACCTACGAATGTAGAAGTACTCAACACGCAGGGCGATGTTGATGTA
>JAILIQ010000313.1 GCA_024695205.1 Lachnospiraceae bacterium | reverse complement strand
CAGGTATAGAAGGTTTGTATGTTCCTTCGCTGTACAGCGTATCCTACAATGATGACGGGACTATCGGGGCATTTACACCGGAGGAGGGTGTTCCTTCAAAAATAAAAAGACAGGTCGTGACAGATCTTTCGGATACCTTTTATCCGAGAAAGCCTCTGGTGCCCTACATGAAGGCAATACAGGACAGGGCGGTGCTTGAGATACAACGCGGGTGTATCAGGGGATGCAGGTTCTGTCAGGCAGGAATGATCTACAGACCGATCAGGGAACGTTCGCTTAAAGTACTTAAGGAAAACATAATAGATATCATTAATAATACAGGTTATGACGAGATCACTTTGAGCTCGCTCTCCACAAGCGATTATACAAGGCTCGGGGAGCTGCTCGAGTATCTTATTGCCGAAATGGGAGACCGCAAGGTCAATATCTCACTGCCTTCGCTCAGGATAGACGCATTTTCGCTCGATATCATGAATAAGGTTCAGGACGTGAAAAAGTCGAGCCTTACATTTGCGCCGGAAGGCGGGACCCAGAGAATGCGCAATGTCATTAACAAGGGTCTTACCGAGGAACAGATACTCGAAGGTGCCGCGGAAGCGTTCAAGGGCGGCTGGAATAAGGTCAAGCTGTATTTCATGCTGGGCCAGCCCAACGAGAATGATGATGATGTAAAGGGGATACCCATACTTGCCAACGAGATCGCAAAAACCTATTATGATACCGTTCCGAAGGAGCAGCGTCAGGGAAAGGTTGCGATAACCATCAGCACTTCGTATTTTGTGCCGAAGCCTTTTACTCCGTTCCAGTGGGTCGGACAGATCGCGCCGGATGAGTATCTGCGCAGAAAATCGGTACTGAACGAAACCCTGAAACAGCAGCTCAACGCAAAAAGCATCAAATACAACTGGCATGACAGCGCCACTTCTTATCTTGAAGGACTTCTCGCGCGCGGTGACAGAAGAGTGGGCAGGGTTATCTACGAGGCATACAGGCAGGGCTGCATCTTTGACGCATGGACAGAGTTCTTTGATATGTCAAAATGGGAAAAAGCGATAGAGCTCGCCGGGATAGATCCGGCCTTCTATACCTTAAGGGAACGCAGCCGTGACGAGATACTTCCCTGGGATTTCATAGATACGGGAATCTCCAAGAAGTTCCTTCTGCGTGAATGGGACCGCGCTCTTGAAGAGAAGGTGACCGAAAACTGCCGCGAAGGCTGTTCGGGATGCGGATGTGCGGGATGGCAGACAGGCGTGTGCGTTGAAGCAAGAGGTTAACTAACGGCGAAAATGAGGAATACAGATGACTTACAGGATTAAATTTGCTAAATACGGTGTGGTCAGATACATCGGGCATCTTGATGTTATGAGGTATTTTCAGAAGGCTATCAGGCGATCGGGGCTCCCCGTTGTCTATTCACAGGGCTTCAGTCCTCACCAGCTGATGAGCTTTGCGCTCCCTTTAGGGGTCGGAGTTACAAGCGACGGGGAGTACATGGAGGTCGAATTCGACTTTGAACAGCTGCGGAAAATGGCCGGAGAAGCGGGAAAAACGCAGGAATACAGCGAGGCGGCGACGGATTCCAAAGCAGATGATAAGGCATCGCGCCGGATGAATCCTTTGGAAAGGTATATCCTCGACAGACTTTCGGACTATGTTACCGAAGGATTTGAGATACTTGCTGTATTGCAGCTTCCCGAGCCTCAGCCCAATGTCCACAGGGATAAGGCTATGGCACTGGTCTCTGCGGCAGGATATCTGATCCGTGTCAGGAATGGCTATGAGACTAAGGCCGGATTTGAGTCTCAGGCCGGTTTTTACAGGGCATTCGGTGAATTTTTATCACAGCCCGTGATCACGGTAACGAAGAAGACCAAAAAAAATGAGAAAGAACTGAATCTGAAGGAATATATTTATGATCATCGCGAAGATGCGGATCCTTCACAGGCGGCGCATGCCCGTATTTTCGAAAACGGCATGCAGATATGGATAATACTCGCTGCCGGCAGCGCGATGAACATCAAGCCCGAGCTTGTGCTTGAATCTTTTATGGGCAGTCTCGGAAAGGAATATGATGAGAATATATTTGTGATACACAGATGCGAGCTGTATATGGGCGAGCCCGGGGGATTTTTGCCTCTGATACCGTAACGACGGTATGCGTAAACGCAGCCCGTGACTGTTACGGATAAAGCCCTGTGAGGTTATTGTATGGGAAGCAAACTAATATACATCCGGGATAACAAACGTATAATCACCGGGCTTGTCGATGATACCGGACTTGTCGAAGTACAGGCCGATCCGGTTGAAGATGAGTGCCTGCTCGGAAACGTTTATCTCGGAAAAGTCAAGAATATAGTCAAAAATATCAATTCCGCATTTGTGGAGGTTGAAGACGGCAAGATGTGTTATCTTGCCCTTTCGGATGTTAAAGCCCCTGTTATGGCCAATAACGACCATCCGGGCAAGTTAAGGGCCGGTGACGAGCTGATCGTCCAGGTGGTAAGGGACAGCGCAAGGAACAAAGCACCTCTTGCAACATCCGATTTCAGCCTTGCGGGAAAATATGTCGTCCTGGTCCACGGCAGGTCTGCCATCGGCATTTCGCAGAAAATAAAGGACGATGCCAAGAGAAAGAGGCTTAAGGAGATATTAAAGCCTTATCTGAACAGTAATTATGCCTTCATTGTAAGGACCAATGCCGAATCCGCGCCCGAAGAACTGCTCGAGAGAGAGGTGGCAAGGCTTGCCAATGATTACAGGCAGATCGTGGAGTTCGGTGTCCATTGGAAATGCTTTTCCAAACTGTATTCGACCCCGCCGGCTTATCTATGGGAAATAAGGGACGGCTACGCAGAGGATATCGACGAGATCAAAACCGACGATGATGTGATCTATGAGCAGCTGAAGAACTATCTGAACGAGTATCAGCCCGAGGATGCCTCAAAGCTTGTAAAATACACCGATAAACAGCTTTCTCTTTCAAAGCTTTACGGCATCATGGAGAAGATAGCAAAAGCGCTCAGAGAGCGTGTATGGCTTGAAAGCGGAGCGTATCTCGTGATACAGCCTACGGAAGCGCTGACCGTCATAGATGTGAATACCGGCAAGGCGATCGCCGGAAAGACCGCTCCCGAAGAAACATTCCTTGCAGTCAATCTGGAGGCGGCCGACGAGATAGCCCGTCAGATAAGGCTCAGAAATCTTTCCGGTATCATAATAATAGATTTTATCGATATGGTTCAGGAGGAACACAGAAAAGAGCTGCTCAAAGCCCTGAGTAATGTTCTTTCAAAGGACCGGATACCGACAAAGGTTATAGATATGACACAGTTGAATCTGGTTGAAGTGACCAGAAAGAAGATAAGAAAGCCGCTTTCGGAACAGATGGCCGAAACCGGGGAGAAAGAGGAGAAGTAAATGAAAAGTTTTATAAGGTCTGTTTGTGCGGGTGCTGCGATAGCACTCGGCGGTACGGTATTTCTGGCATGCAGCAACAAGATCGTGGGTTCGTTTCTTTTCTCGGTAGGTCTTCTTACGGTTCTTGTATTCGGATTTGACCTGTTTACGGGAAAAGCATGTAACGAGGCATTTATCAAAAGTCCGGGAAAACTCTGTCTGATCTGGCTCGGCAATTTTGTGGGCGCCGTTTTGTTCGGGCTCATGGTATCCACACACACGACATTGTTCGAAACGGCACAGACAGTCGCCGCAGCCAAGCTTGACAAGCCTTTTTATGTGATCATCATTGACGGTATCATCTGCGAATTCTGTATCGCGATCGCCGTAAGAGGCTATGCCAAGGCAGAAGGCACAGGGAAATACCTTGCTGTGATCCTTGGAGTAATGGTCTTCATCCTGGCAGGAGCGGAACACTGTGTTGCCGATATGTTCTACCTTGCGGCAGCAAGGACGGGAACTATCCTTCAGGCAGCGATTTTCCTTGTATGGGCTACTGTCGGAAATGTGATCGGCGGCATCGTCTGGTGGCTGGCCGAGAAATATTGTACGCAGAACTGATCATCGGATAATAAAAACAGGTCGGACTTGAGCCGGCCTGTTTTTTGTTAATACTGTATTCCTATAGCTTTTATGAAGCGCTCGGCAAGGAAATCATCCCTGAATTCACCGAGCATCGGGATATTGGCTGCGGGGATCCTTCCGCCCGCCATGGTCGAGTGTCCGCCGCCTCCGCCGATCCCTTCAAGCGCTTTGGCGACAAGCTCGCCCGCATTGATCTCGTCTCGTTCGGAACGCACAGAGATCTTAAGCCCGTCGGGACGGTCGCAGTATATAACGGCAACCTCTATTTCTATAAGTGACAGGATGAAGTCGGCAACTATGGCGATCATCGCGTCGGGACACGAGAAAGGGATATGCGTAAAGCCAAAATAATCGAATACTTTGATGTTCTCGATCGCGGCACCGTATGCCTTAAGATCGCTGAACTCAAGGTTGTTCATCTCGAGCTTGCCCATTTTGACAACATCGATGAGCGGATTGAGCATACCGAAGACTACTATATCCTCGGCAGTCACACCTCTTGAAAACTGAAGGGTGTCGATCTTGATACCGTACAGCAGGGCTGTCGCCACATCACATGAAGGCGTAAGGTTAAGATCGTGGTAATAATCGGCTATGATCGTGCTGCAGGCGCCGAGAAGACGCACATCCTTATAAAGATACGAGACATCGGCATTGTGTCTGGTGGTGGGATGGTGATCGATCGCGGCGATCTCGTCACCGGGCAGATCGGTTATATTACCGGCGTTTTTCTGTGAATCCACGCAGATGATATAATCTTCTTCCTTCATATCCGAAACGATATCCTGATCGGCATACATTTTGATATCGAACATTTCAAGCATCTTGGAAGAGCTGAGCTTGTCAATATCACCGTCATAACAGATGACGGATTCTATGTCGAATTTCAGCAGAAGCTGCTGCAGACCGTATGCGGACGCGATGGCATCGGGGTCGGGTATGTTATGGGTCTGGATATATACTTTGTGTCCCTGGCATATTTTTATCAGATCTTTGATGTCGGCATCCTGCTTTGTCATGGCTGTTTACCCCGTTTCTCCGGTATGATGTAGGTGTTTCAAAACTAAAATGACGTCCTGATCAACATTTTTTTGGTTAGATATTTACTTTCCTTTGAATAGAAGATAGTTGATTAACACGGAAAAGTCAAGTTTATTCTGATGCATGTCAGTCCTAAACTTGACAGTTTTTGTGTGTTTGTATACAATGAAATAAGGCTTTTGGTTGTGTTTTATGGGGTTTTTCTTGCCGGAGGAGGGTTTTTATGCAGAAAACATATAAAAGCTGGTTGAATGGGGATTTTGAGAGTATCGAAAAGGAATATACAGAGGATACTCCTCTGCTCGATAAGGACGGAACAGTGCTCGCAAAAGGCTGGGCAAGACATAATGTTTTTGACTATGACAGAGATCTGGTAAAGAGTCCTTTAAGGAGAAAAGAATGGGACTTTTACCAGATAAGCGACGGTAGTTACATGGCCCAGATCAGCTTTGCCAATATCTCTCTGGGCGGGTATGCTTCGGCAGTCCTGGTCAACTTAAAGACCGGAAAGACCGAAGCGAACGTTATGTCGCCGTTTATAGGCGGCAGGAACAGATATATACTTCCGAAAAAGGGTGATGTTCCGGGTAAGGTTTCGATGAAGGTCGGAAAGGCTCTATTTGAAACAGAGACCACCGAAACCATGCGCACACTATCGTTTTCAATGGGCAGGATCAAATGCCGGTTTAAGATGGATATCATGCCGGGGCTCGAAAATATTACAACGGTACTGCCTTTTACCGGGCATCCCGACAGATATTTTATGACGACAAAACAGAACTGTATGCCTGTCGAGGGGACATTCAGCACGGGAGATACCGTTGTTCCGTTCAAAAAGGACAATGCTTTCTGTGTTCTGGACTGGGGAAGGGTCTGCACACCTTATTCGCTGGTATGGTACTGGGGCAACGGATCGGCATTTATCACGGATTCGGTCGGAAAAAAGCATCTTTTCGGATTTGAGATCACCTGGGGAATAGGGGATGAGAGCAACGCAACCGAAACGGCTGTTTTTTACGACGGAAAGCTTCATAAGTTCGGACCCGTTGATGTTATTGATTTCCCCAAGCCCGATAAATATATGGATCCATGGGAGTTTGTTTCAAAAGACGGGCGTTTTGCGCTTACAATGGAACCTTTTTACGATCATCATACCGACCTGAACATTCTGGCCATGAGGATGCATTCGCATCAGGTGCACGGAAAATGGAACGGGACGGTCACACTCGATGACGGGACCAGACTTCAGATAAAGGATATGTACGCATTCTGCGAGTACGTTGAAAACCGCTGGTAAAAATATTCTTATGATGTAAAACGGAGATACACGATGGGAAGGTGTGTTGTGATCGGTGGGGCTGACATTGCGGATTATGACCGGATTGCCGGTTTTTTGCGGGCCGATGATTTTTTGATATTCTGCGACAGCGGATTAAAGCATATGGAAGCGCTGGCCGTAAAGCCTGACCTGATAATCGGTGATTTTGATTCATTTGAGAATCCGAAATCTGGGATCGAAACGATCGTCCTTCCTACAGTCAAGGATGACACGGATACCGTATATGCCGTAAAAGAGGCTTTAAAACGCGGTTTTGACGATTTTCTGCTGACAGGAACGATCGGAGGAAGGATCGACCATACGCTCGGCAATATTTCGATCCTGCTCATGCTTGACAGCATGGATATAAATGCGGTCATGGTCGATGATTATTCGGAGGTTTCGGTCGTATCGCGAAGGCCTGCATATATCGAGGACAGTTACAGGTTTTTCTCATTGCTCAACATTTCGGGAAAGGCTGTCGGAATAACGATCCGTAATGCAAAATATCCGCTTGAAAACGGTGAGATAAACTGTGATTATCAATACGGCGTAAGCAATGAAGTGCTTCCCGGCAGTACCGCGATGGTCGGTGTGGAAGACGGAAGGCTGCTTCTTGTGAAGGTTGTAAAGGACATTGATCCGCATCGGACAGGCATTTGCCGACAGGGAACGGATCATGGATGTGATATAAAAATAATTTGATGATATTGGAAGGATTGGACTGAAATGGCTAAAAAGAACAAGGGCACCGAAGAACAAAAACCGGCAGAGGAGCTGTCATACGCCGAGCGCCTGAGGCGTCAGGAGGATGATGACAGATATATGGCCGAACAGCGTATGAATTCCGGGCAGAAAACAGGATGTCTCGGAATGTCCGCTTCATTTCTGGTAGGCGCGTTTTGTCTTGTGTTCCTGATCGCCGGGCTTGGATTTGCCGGTTACGGCATAAGTAATATCGCGGAAGGCGGCAAGGTTAAGGATATTGTTACACAGATAGTTGTCGGACTTGTTGTGTCGGCTGTTTCGGTATGTATCTGGCTGTTTTTCAGAAAAAATCTGAATAACGATAAATAATCCTTTTCTTTTTA
>JAILIQ010000292.1 GCA_024695205.1 Lachnospiraceae bacterium | reverse complement strand
TCCCAGTTCTGTGCCCTTATCTGTTGCATCGGTCACCTTTTTGTTAAACTCATTATCAAACTTCTCGTACAGATACCCATTCTGCTTCAGCCATTTCGTTATAGGCTCGTAAGTCAGTTTACTATATTCACCGACATCATAAAGTTCACATATTTGGTCAATAAACTTTGTTATAGACTTATCCCCTGAGTATTTGAAGTCTTTGAGGCATTCCAACGGCAAAGATGGCTTGTTGCCCCTGGATTTTCTCGGGCTTCTGCCAATATAACCGTCATTGCGCTTAATCTTCTCCAAGACGTCCTTTATAAAAAACATACAGCGCACAACATTGGGATTATTTATGACCGAATCTTCGTCCGCAGGCATATTATTAACCGGATTATGCCCCTCCGTGATTCTCTGAAGGTACATGATTGCTGTCTCAAGTTTTTTGGTGTCAACTACATCCATAAGATCACTTCCTCCTCAAGGTATTTCTTAAGCTTCTTAAGCTTACCCTCGGTAATAAACTCTGAGTAATGCAGACCGTCATATGTCGAATGCAATACAGGGTACCGTTCCTTTGTTTTCAATATTAGGTGCTGCGTTATCATCCATTCAACTATGGCCTGTATCGTATCATACGGCATTTCCTGCAGTGCCCTGAATTCCGGTACCTGGCCAAGGTTGTTCTTCACAACCTTTTCGCTCTCGGTACCGCTAAGAACATCAGTCAATACCTTTACATTGTAAAACCTGTTCCTACTGACATTCTGAAGAGCCTTAACAACGATAAATATGACATCATTCAGATCCCAGTCTGCATACGTAACCGATTTTACTTCAGCTCTCTTGATTTCTACATAATCATCAAGCTCTTTGTTAACAAGCGTTTCCTGTTCAGGTGCCGCAACCGGCTTGGGCTCCGGCTTCACAATCTGTTGTTCATCACGAGGCTTGGCTTCCGGAATATCTTCAGCGTTCTCTTCCCATCTATACCCCATCTGATCATAGTAATACTTCATTCCAATGGATTTATCGCATCCGGTACCATCCAGTTTATAATTGGTGCAGCCAAGAAAATAACCATGTTTCTTGCTGTTTTTGACTACCAGATACCCGTCCCTGCACCGGTCGCATTTCTGGATAGCCATTTTCCCGCCTTTTATATCATTTGTCATAAAGCCGCATACTTCAGGCTCATTCGTACAGATAAACAGGCGCAGGCCATAAGCGTTTTTATACTTATACTGCATTGGATAACCGCAGATTGGGCATGCTTTTTTCGGTCTGTTGAAGGTGTATTCCTCATTCCACTCACCTTCCAGCTTAACATTCTTGTATTCCTTCTTGATCTCCACAAGGAACTCAGAAGGATTCTGCTCAGGAGCCACCATAAATACGCGGTTTTTTATCCTGGTCATCGCCACATAGAACAGTCTTCTTTCCTCTGCGTAGTCAATAGACCTGTCGCCCTTGATCACAAAGGACAGTACCGGATCATCCTCAATCTTCGAAGGGAATCCGTAAATCTCGTTCCTTCCGTTTACGATTATGACATCGTCATATCCAAGTCCCTTAGATGAATGGGCCGTCATAAAGGTTATGTCCAGTCTGGGATATTTTACGCTCTTTATCTTGTCACCACGTTTTACAAACTCAAACAGACCGGAGCGTTCAAGCAGGTCTCCGTCGAAATTAAACCTGCCAAGTAACAGGATTGGTCCAACTTCTTTTTTCTCCTGTTTCTTGAATTGCATTATTTTCTCAAGCGCAATCTCGACCGCGCGTGCCATTGCATAATTCGGTCCACTCCTGCGATCCCCGTTGCGTTCCTTGGCCTTGCTGTCATATGTATATATGATCACCGGATCCTCGATGCGCTTCGGTGATATAAGCTGTTTCTCTATCTGTTCCTTATTTTTCTGGATAAAGTTGCCGGCTATATCAATAACGTCCTGAGAATTGCGGTATGTATGCACAATCTTCAGCATCTTGGCATAACCCATCTTCTCTTCGAACTTCGTAAACAAGGTTATATCTGAACCGCTGAAGGCATATATGGATTGCCAGTCATCACCGACTGCTATGATTTTGGCGTCAGTTACTTCCGAAAGCGCTTTTGTCAGGTCAAACCTCTGCCTTGAAATATCCTGATACTCATCAACAATGACATATTTGAAATGCAGCTTCTGCTTCATTTCCTTGACTTCATTGAGGATGCGGGCTGATTCATTGATCATATCCTCAAAGTCAACGGCCTTGTTCTCCTTGAGCCATTTCTCGTACTCAAGATAACAGTCTGCGCAAATATCCAGGAACAGTCGGCTTCGCACATTCTGAGTCATATGATACATGCGGTTAAAGTCATCAAGCTTATAGTCATTGACCTTGAAGTTAGATATAAAGCGGCAGATCAAACTGACAAGTCTTCGAATATATCGGTTTTCCTCACCTGCCACGATTGTTTCCATTACTTCTTTATTCGAACGAGGACGGAGTTCAAAGCCCTTGTCCTCAAGTTGCTCCTTCAGATGCGTAAGAACCGGTTTACGGTCATCATAAACCGAGAAAGTGTATATAAGCTTAGTTCCATGCTGTCTGTGGAGCATTATTTTATCGTTAACAGCTTTCTTATAGCGCTCAATCTCAGCCGGGCTGAATCGGTCATTCTCCCCTGATTCGGTTATTCCAAAATGTTCTATATATGCAACCTTACCATCCTGTTTTATGGCGAAATCAGGTGTATATGGTTTCCTCGCATACATGATGTCGTATGGATAGATCGGTTCATACTCATAGTCAATATTGTTCAGATACAGGAAATTAGCAATCTCCACTTCCTGATGAGATCTCAGGATTTCGTTTTGAATAGTAACGGATTTTTTTGTCCGCGCATCAATAACCTCGCGTTTAAAATCCTCGAGGTCACTTCTCATGGTAGAATAATTAGCCTTGGCGATGTTATTAAAGAAACCATTCAGATCATCGCCCTCATATGGGGCATCAAAATAAGACGCAAAGAACAGAATGAGCTTATCCACGATACTCTCATTCCGCATAACAGAATTTCGAAAATAGTCACGTATCACAAAGTAGAGCGTCGACTGCTCCACTATATTTAGCTTGATTTCTGGAGAATTAACATGAATCACCGCATTACCGGTCGAATGGAAGGTTGCAATAGGACAATCAATCCCCAGACCCTTCTGGATCTTATCTTTTAACTCATTTACTGCTTTATTCGTAAAGGATATCACCAGGATATCTCTTGGATTAATACCTTGTTTATCGACCAGATATTTGACCTTGGCAGCAACAGTTGTTGTTTTTCCTGCGCCGGCCCCAGCAATTACCAGGCAATAATCCTCGTCTGTCAGAACAACCCGACGCTGATCCTCATCAAGCTGGATTTTGGGATCCACCGTCTTAAGAACATTATCCAGGTATTCTTTTTCACTGATCAGTGAATTCTCTACAAACCGGTCATTATGCTCATCAACAAGTTTTTCAATGTTTCCGTATGCTTCTATGATCTTATCAACCTTCTTTGGTGATAGATCATTCCGCTTACAAAATTCCTCAAGCATACCGTTCTTTTTAAGGACCGAAAAAGAGTCAACAACAGATGAAAACTCCTTAATATGCTTAAGGTATTCACTCTTGGCCACATATCGGTCTGCGCCCAATAGCGATTTAATAAACTTGCCACATTCCAGGATACGAACAGCGTTCTCATTTTGCGGCAAGGCCTGCGATGTCACATGATTTGGTTTTTTCGTATCCTGCAGCTTTTTCCCGAATCCGAAAAGTCTATCTAAAAGCCCCATTTTTCTTACTATTCCTCGGCATAGTGTAATAAATAGTCTTGTTTCAACGAAATACTTACTTCCCCTTCTCAAACTCCACGATCTCATCCAGCCCGCAATCCAAGATCGTGCACAGTTTGTCCAAGGTCTCGGTTGTTACCGGCTGGTTGTGTTTTAATCTGGAAATCGTGGAGGTGCTGATGCCCGAAACGATCAATCTATACTGCGTAACCCCTGATTTTTTAAGGTATTCCCACAATCTGTCGTATTTGATCATAGTCTTGATTTCTCCTCTTGCTTTTTATAATATTATGCCCTATAATCTCTTTTAAGAATAGTATCATTATATCGACAATATTCATATATCGACAATATGAGGAGGGCTTTTTATGGACATAGATTACACCGATGTCGGAAGGCGGATTCGGCATTTCAGGCGGCAAAAAAGAATCACCCAGGAAGAGCTTGCCTTCCGGATCGAGAGTACCGCTGCATATATCAGCAACATAGAATGCGGCAAGAAAAAGCCAAGTCTCCTGAAACTCGTCCAAATATCCGAAGTGCTCGGCGTGACGGTCAATGATTTCATTTACACCACATCAGCGTCCGTCACGCAAAGCCTCGGAGAGCTTGCACGACTCAGCACCTGCCCAGCTTCGGAAAAGCAACAGATTCTGGCACAGAAGTTTTCGGAAATAATACAGACTTATATCACACAATGACCGATAGAGGAATGCTCTACCGGTTATTTTTTTTGTTGTTAACCGTGAGTATATATTTTTAACCGTGAGAATATGGTGAAAAATCATAAATAATATTATTTTTGTATCACCGCGGAAAAATCGGATGAAAGGAATTGAAATGGAACCACAGAAAGACACCACCAAAGATGCCAAAACCATAAAACAAAAAATACGAGAGCGCTACAAGGGCGTAAGCGAGGACGTGCTCGATGTCATCCCCGCAGCCCCGCACGAGGATTTCTATAAATCCGACATTCACAAGCGAGTAGCTGCCTATTGCCGCGTCTCGACCGACGATCCCAACCAGACTTCATCATATGAATTACAAAAGAACCATTATGAGGATTTCATAAACAGCAGGGCCAACTGGGAGCTTGTAGATATCTATGCGGACGAAGGTATCTCAGGTACTTCCCTGCAGCATAGGGACAGCTTTATCCGCATGATCGACGACTGCCGTGCGGGAAAGATCGATATGATCGTCACCAAGAGTGTTTCGCGTTTCGCCAGGAATATCATTGACTGTATCGGATATGTACGCCAGCTGAAAGCCGCAGAACCGCCCATAGGAGTCTATTTTGAGACAGAGAATATCTTTACCCTGGATGAAAACTCCGAAATGGCACTGTCGTTCATTGCAACACTTGCCCAGGAAGAAAGCCATACCAAGTCGGAAATAATGAATTCTTCCATTGAAATGCGCTTTAAAAGAGGAATCTTCCTTACACCTGTTCTTCTCGGGTACGATCACGACGAAGAAGGTAATCTTGTGATCAATGAGGATGAAGCCAACACCGTCCAGCTTATCTTCTTCGCGTATTTATATGGATATTCCACAGCCATGATTGCGGATGCGCTCACAGAGCTTGCACGTCTTACGAAGAAAGGTAACCAGTCCTGGTCAGCAAGCAGTGTTTACGAGATCCTGACAAATGAAAGGTACTGTGGAGATGTGCTGGCAAGAAAAACCTTCACGCCAAACTATCTGAACCATAAATCCAAGAAGAACAACCATGACAGGAACCAGTACCGTCAGAAGAACCATCATGCGGCGATCATATCCCGGGAGGATTTCTTCGCAGTGCAGAAGGTGATCCGAAACGAAAAATACGGAAATAAGGGCTACTTTCCCGAAATGCATGTCGTTAACGATGGGCTCCTGCGCGGTTTTGTTACCGTGCATCCAAAATGGGCAGGTTTTTCCGAAGATGATTATTATCTGGCCAGCGACAGCATAAATGAAGGTGTTTCATGCATTCCCTCAAAACCGCTCGAAGTATCGGTTAAAAAAGGGGATTTCGACCTGCGTGGCTATGAGCTTGTCCGCTCGCAGTTCATGACATCTTTCGGGAAGCTTTCCGTAACTATTTCCTCTTCCACCGTGTCGTTCAACAAAGTCTGCGTCGACAAAATGCCCGGTGTCCCGAAGATTGAGCTTCTTGTAATGCCCGAAAAGCGTCTTCTGGCAATCAGAAAAGCCCCTGCAGGCTCACATTACGCTCTCACATGGAGCAAGAATTATTACCCGAAGACTATAAGTGGAAGTGCTTTCCTTCCCACCCTTTACAAGCTTTTCGGATGGAGAAAGGATTCCAACTATCGCATCACCGGAACAATGTACCGTTCTGAAGAGGACACTGTCATCATTTACGATGTCAAGGACGCAGTCCTGCTGATCCCCGAGGAAATTCTGTCCGATGAACCGGTCACTGCGGATATCGACACTGATCTTCCCAGGAAGAAAACCAAGCGTATAACAGCGTATCCTGCCAACTGGGCCGGAACCTTCGGAGAGAGCTACTACCGAAGCAAAGCACAGATCACCAACGATCCCTCTTCTCAGGAATGGGTCATCGGATCCACCGGAACGGTTTATAGAACTGATAACGCTGTTGTGACCACCCAGAAAGAAGCCGCGGATCAGATAAAGAATATACTTACCAAGATTGGAGAAAACAATGGATGATATAACACCCGTCAACAATACATATACAAATGAGCCTGAACGTCCCGCAGAGCCGGCTCCTGCGAACACAGGCGAGTTTTCCTATGACGGCTATCAGGTAGTGCGTGAAGAATTCTTCGCGCATCTGTTTGAACCGTCCGTAACATTTAACAGTGGAAAAGTGTCCGTCAATACCGCATGTATAAGGAAACTGCCGCATACGGAATACGTCCAGTTCCTGGTCAATCCCACAGAGAGGAAGCTTGCGGTCAAGCCCTGTTCCGAAGACACCAAGGACTCCCTGCGCTGGGCTACCACGCAGGCCGACGGAAAAAGGCACCCCAAAAGCATCACTTGCAGGATATTCTTTGCCAAAGTAATGAAACTCATGGGCTGGGATCCCTGCTGTCGTTACCAGATCCTCGGTAAGCCGGTCCGTTCAAACGGAGAAACCATATTCGTCTTTGACCTGACAAGTGCCAAAACATACCAAAAGAAAAACGCAAACGGTGAAAATACCTCGCAGAAGGCCTTATATCCTGAAGACTGGATAAATCAGTTTGGACTTCCTGCTCACGAACATCAGGACAGGGTTCTGATAAACATTTTTGACGATTATGCCGTTTTCAAAATTGACAGAGAGGAGGAGGCAAAAGGCTATGTCAACGAAAGTATTGATAACCCTGGATCTGAAGAAGAACAGAATCAGGATCTTCAAATCAACCCTTGAACTGCTGGGGAGGCCCCGTAACATACATATCCTCGTAAACCCCGCAGACCGTAAACTCATTATCCGCCCGACAGTCCCAGACAAAAAGGCTTCGCTCAAGATTAATTACAAGACCGTTGCAGAATGCGAATTCTACAGCAGACAGCTCATAGAGCATCTGTCCGCACTTCTTCCGCAAAACGATCCCGAATTCTCTTACAGGATTAGCGGCAGGCTGGTACCCGAGCAGGGGTTTGCTTTATTTGATATCGATACGGCAACCGCCATTGAAAGCCCGCCGGATGATGAAAACACTGATACAGTAAGGAGCAACGCGAATGAATACTGATAATACCCCGGAAATAAGGATCAGTCCCCAGTTCGACCGCCTGGTGCAGCCGATGAACGACCGGGAACGGGAGAAACTACGTCAGGAGCTGATCCTGTCCTCTGAAGTGCCAGTAATACATACATGGCATCGGACGCATCTTGGCGACAGCTATCTGTATGAACTATGTATTGAAGACCATATCCCCTTTGTGATCACGGAGCTTACCTTTGACGACTGGATCAAGGCAGCGCTCTATATATGCTCAACGCAGCTTTCCAAAGACAATCTGACATCTGAATACCGCAAATACCTTATAGGACAGAAATTCAACTATATGGTCCTCGCTTCGGATGATAACAAACAGCCTGATTCCAAATATACCATTGCGTCCACCATCGGTCACGAATTATACATCTCCGCCGGGACCGTTATGAAATACAATCTATTTTCAAAGTCCATCAACGAGATTTTTGACCAGAGCACTGATCTGGCGCGGCGGATCCTTCTCGGGAGAACCAAGGTGTCACACGAAAATGTGCTTGAGCTTGCCCGTCTTATGCCTGAAGAGATCAAATCCATCGCATCGACTGTTATCGAAGAAAATGCGGATCATATCAATCTTTCATATATCCGGAACGAGGTCAAATGGAGCCATGTACATAAACCGGCCCCTGTAAGCAGAAGAGCGCAGAAAGAACAAAAGATCGCCACACATGCAGCGATCCGCCAGATGCCTCAGTACGATCCCGATGCCGAAGTCAACAGCCTTTGTATGACTATAGATTCCTGGATATCCTCGATGCAGCGCGTACACAGTTCAGAGAATTTCAGTAAGATAACGAACAAAGCCAGCTTGCAGCTTATGAAGAAGTTATCCTTCCTCGAACACACTGTGAATCTGATTCAGGAATCCCTAGAAAGGAACAACCTATGAGCGAAGAATACAACAACTTTGTTCCGCGTGTCCATTTTGAGCTGGTCCCCATAAAGGATCTTGTATCGAACCAGGACTATCAGCGAAACATATCAATGGTCCATGTACAGAAAGCGGTAGAAAACTTTGACCTTAACCAGATCAACCCCATAAAGGTCAGCCGCAGGGACGGAATAAACTATGTATTTAACGGCCAGCACACCGCCGAGATCGTGGCAATGGCGTCCGGCAGCCGTGATACACCCGTATGGTGTATGATTTACGATGATCTCGAATACACTGAGGAAGCGGACATATTTGCAAATCAGATGAAGAATGTGAAACCGCTCTCCCCGCTTGAGATATTTAATGCAAATTGCGAAGCCGGAAACGACAAGGAACTGCTGATCCGTTCCCTTGTAGAGTCTTATGATCTGCATATTTCATCTTCTTCCCTGCCGGGAAATATAATGGCCGTCGCCACGCTGGAGTCTATATACGACAAATACGGCTATGACATGCTGGATCATGTTTTAAAACTGATCATAATGACCTGGGAAGGTGAGACAAAATCATTCTCATCGAATATACTGAACGGGGTAGCCCGCCTGCTATATGCTTTCAAAGACAGCATAAAAGACGAAATCTTCAAAGAAAAACTCGGTGAAGTCTCAATCAAGGAAGTATCAAGGATCGCCAAAGAACGCAGAGCCGGCTCATTGGGGTATGCCGAAGCTATGCTCAGTTTCTACAACAAGAAAATGCGGGCAGCGCTGCAGTGGAGCAGGCTGTATGGGAATAGTAGCAAGCCGGATTCTGAAGCAAAAAAAGAAGCAAGATCTTCCGAGTCAATACACGAAGCATAATCAGTTACAAGGAAGATACAATCCTAACTGTTTACACCTGTATTCTAAACACTGTGTTTTCGTATAGAAAGGGGCCTTACACTAATTACTGGTGCAACAGCCCCTATTCTTATTCTCCTACACAACAGCTTTCACAGCGTTTGGACAAATTAAAAAAGTATGTTTTCAAGTAAAAAACCTTGTATTCCGCCATCTCCGAATTCTGTAGTTTTACATCATCCCTGATGTAAACCCGCTTCTGATCAATTTTATCAAAGAGCTTTTCCCATTCCTCTTTTTTGTTCATACGAAGCATCTTATCGAAGGAAACAACCATGTATCCGATAGCATTGTTATCTGGCGAAACAGTAACCTCGACAACAGGATTATCATGTTTATCAACTGGCATATCTTCGAACAAGAAATCCTGAAAAAATAACCTATCTCCGCACATTTAGAAATAGCACCCCACGCATGTTCCATACTGAATAGCTTTCTCAACAAGTGCGCGAAATTCCTTGGCCAGTTCAATGAATTCGTCGTTATCGCAATTATTGATCATTCTATCTGTAATTTCGAGTGTTTTTGAGAGATTATCTCCCTCAATCCACTCTTCTTCATACATGTTTATAAGCAAATCACACTCTGCATCAATAAAGTTAAAAAGATATTTCTCCATGAGTAAATAGGTGTCCTCGTGGAATTTAATGAATAGGAACTCGTCACGCACGTCATTTTTGCCTTCGTCCCAAAAATTGTAGTCTGCCATATCGTTTACAGCCTTTTCATCTTTAGGAACAAGGACACAGTACCATTTATTCAAATCTAGATACTTAACATATCGGGTTCCATCTACAATACGTTCATTTTGACCCTGAAAAAAATCTCCCATATCATACCGTTCCTTTCTTATATGACATTCTGAAATGCGTAAGCCTCAAGAATTCGTCTTTTCTCGCCCTCCGCTGGAAACTCCCAGGAATACTCGGATCCTTAAGGTCAAGCGTTAGATATCGCCGAATGCTACCATCACTTGGATTAACTTCGCCGACTCTAAAATACTTGCCGCCCACCGCGGTCACTATTGCGTATTCCCTGTTATCCTTGAAAAAGGTTATTTTACGCAGATTATTATTCTTGCTTGCCTGGATATCGGTAATTCCAAACTGTGCAACATACTCGTCCAGATTCACTGCCCGCCATCCGCTGGCATATTGTCTGTATTCATTTCGATCATGCAAAACACCTTTTATCGCGTCAATATCTTTAGATATTATCAATTGATGGATTGCTTTCCGTCTTTCGTCTATATATATCGCTTTCGCTCCCATTATGCCGCACCCCCTTTCAGGGTAACGTCATAGTATACCTCTTTAACGACTTTACCTTCGCTCAAGAAATAGCGATAACTCAAGCTGCCATTCCATATCCTGTTTCTTCTGTCAGGGAATGATATTATCTCAAGACCATAGTTCTTCACATAACGGTCAGCTGTTCCTTTCGATAATGACCCATAGACATATAATACC
>JAILIQ010000287.1 GCA_024695205.1 Lachnospiraceae bacterium | reverse complement strand
TAAGAAGATCATCAAAACAAACGATGAATCCGCCGATCGTATAAGGAGATTTTAAATGCGGCTCAGCGGTGGATCACCGCGTTGTCGATGATCAGATCCTGGGCTTTCCGTTGTTTGATCGAACTTATTACGATCTTGTCTATCTCCTCATCCGAAAGCTGTTCCTTTACTTCGGCTTCTTCGGTGAATCCGTAGTATGAGAAGAATATCTCTTCAAATTCGGTCTTATATTCCTCTTCGGTATAAGCGATGTTCTCAGCATCGGCAACCTTGTCGAGAAGACGCTGGGCTTTGACCGAATAGCTGCTTTCCTCACGGATCGTGGCATCATAATCGGCCTCGCTCATGCCGTAGAAAGAGTTGAACATCTGAGCACCCGTCATACCGTAATATGCCTGGGCCATCTGGTCGTAATAGTTGAAATACTGCAGGGCAAGATCGTTGATCTCTTCATCGATCTCACCGCCAAAGGTCGCATTATCGATCGCCATATAAAGGATATCACGATTGATACGGTCCTCGGCTTCCTCCCTTGCTTCTTCCTCAAGTTCGCCCTTTATGTATGCCCTGTATTCCGCTATAGTGGAATATTCGGTATTCTCGGCTACAAGCTCATCGGAAAGCTCGGGGATCTCCGTCTGAGTAATGCTGTTGATGGTCACGACAAACGTTACCGGTTTGCCTGCAAGATCTTCATAATAGTCATCGGGGAAATTCAGCTCAAGGGTGTGTTCACCGAGATCCTTACCTACAAGTCCTTCTTCAAATGCGTCAAAGAAATGGCCGTCACCGAGTACCAGGTCGACATCCTCATCCTTACCGCCTTCAAATTCCTCTCCGTCCATATATCCGACATAGTCGATATTCATGTTATCGCCGTTCTCTGCGGGACGGCCGACAGGAACTTCTTCCGCCAGATCTTCGACAAATTCATCGACCATATCATCGATCTCTTCCTCGGTTATGTTTATTTCCGGGAAATCGATCTCCAGACCCTTATACTGTCCGAGTTCAACGGTAACATCATACTCCTTTACCGGCTGCTGTACGTCTGTGTTATCCGTGTTATCTGTGATCTCTTCTTCCGCGACCGGTACTGCCGTTACTTCTGTCCGGGAGTTATCGGGTTCGATCTGTGTATCCTTCTTGTCGAAATACTGTTTGAAGATGATCACGCCAAAGATTACGATCAGCGCCACAAGAACGACTATTATCGATATCAGGACAGCTGTTGTCCTTGCGGAAGCCTTTTCGATCACGCGTCCGCTGTCGAAAACACCTTCGTTCACTGTATCTGTGGTTTCTGTAACGGTTCTGAGTGTTTCCTCTTTTACCGTTTCCACAGTCTCTGCCGCTGTTTCAGTGATTTCTTCACTAGCTGCTTCCGCAACTGCTACTGCCTCAGTAACTTCTTCACTGGCTGCTTCCGCTGCTACTGCAACTGTCTCAGTAATGCCTTCATTAACTGCTTCTGCTGCCTCTGTAGCTGTCTCAGTAATTTTTACATTGGCTGCTTCCGCAACCTCTGCAGCTTTCCCGGCGGTTTCTTCCGCAGCTTCGGTCACTCCGTCAACTGCCCCGGAAACAGCATCTTCAGCCTTATCAGCCGTTTCCTTCAATAAATCTTCATCCATTGGTAAAACCTCACTTTTTGTTCATTTGCGAACAATAATAACATGCATCTGTGTTTATTCTGTGAACACTATCACACTTTCCGATTTTTAAATTTCCGAAACCCCTCAGACTGTCCGAAAAGCTCCCAAAACCGGCCGGTGATACCGGTCATTTTCAAAGAGCTTCAGTATTCCGCGCTTTCCATCTTCCTTACGCGGTAGCCGAACATAGCCCTGCCGTATATCTTTTCCCTTTGGACATACGGGATTTTCCAGAAACGCGAATCATGGGAAACATTGCGGTTGTCGCCAAGCATGAAATAAGAGTTCTCGGGAACCTCAAAAGGCCCGAAATCCAGCTTTTCCGCCTTCTCAAACAAATACGGTTCTTTCAGCGCACTGTCCGAGTCATTGATATATATCTTTCCTTTTCTGATCTCGACTTTATCTCCCGGAAGGCCGATTATACGCTTGACATAGGTCTCGGTCTCGTCTTCCGGATTGGCAAAGAATACCATATCTCCACGCTTAGGTTCCGAAAACAGGTATGCAAGGCGATTGGCTATGACATGCTCTCCGATCTCCATCGTCGGTCTCATTGAACCCGAGGTGATCACAGTCTTCAGGATAACAAAATTGTTGACGACTATTGCGAACACGACCGCTATGGCAATAATGACCAGCCAGCTTATAATGTCGGAAAAATGTCTCTTTCCGCGCTCCTCCGGCTCAGGCTCTTCAACGGGTTCGGCTTCTTCGATCCCCTTCATGTCCACAGTGAAGTTTTCCCAGACCCGGTCGAACTCATCACCCGATCCGCTTTCGGAAGAAGCTTCAGAAGCTTTCGAGCCTTCCCGTGTGATCGTCACTTCTTGTTTTTTCAGTTCTTCATCACTCATAATCCGCACCCTTTATCAGGCTCAGACCCGGTCTGTACCTGAACCATGCCTTACCGAATATCTGATCTTTCCTGACAAATTTATTGTCCCAGTATCTCGAATCGATCGAAACGTTCCGGTTATCGCCAAGCATGAAAAAGGAGGCTTCAGGCACCTGATAAGGTCCCCAGTCCGATTTCACCGGTTTTTCGTGAAGATACGGCTCATCAAGGGGAGTGTCCGAATCATTGATATATATCTTTCCCTTCTTTATCTCGACTTTCTCACCGGGAAGCCCGATAATACGCTTAACATAAGTTTTGCTCTCGTCGTCGGGATATGCGAAGAAGATGATATCCCCGCGTTTCGGCTCGGAAAATACATATGAAAGCCTGTTGGCAACAACATGATCGTCAATATTCAGCGTCGAGATCATCGATCCGGAAATGATCTCGGTCTTGATGATAACAAAATGCGTGATCGCATAAGCCAGCGCAAATGCGGAAACAAATATTATCAGCCAGTCCCGCAGTTCTTTCTTCCAGTCGAATTTCTCCCCCTCGGCCGGCTTTTCCTGTTCGGTTTCGGAGATCGCGGTATTATCGGGATTTTCGTTCTTCCCGGTATTTTCGATATTCCCGGTGTTTTCAGTCTTTTCGGTATTATCGGCCTTTTCTTCCGTCAGTTCATTGTTTTCTTCTTTAAGTATTTCTGTCTCCATAACAATCCTTTTCCTTGTGTACCGGTCCGGTCAGAAATGTGTCTCTGCCGTATTCGCCGGCTTTAAAAAACCTGTATGCCCTCTCTGCTTTGTCTGTGTCATCAAATATGCCGAACAGTGTCGGTCCGCTCCCGCTCATCATCGCATTCAGAGCTCCCTGTTCGCGCATCGTATCCTTGATCCGGTCGAGCACCGGATATTCGGCACAGGATACATTTTCAAGGACATTGCCCATATTGGCACAGATCCCGCCCAGGTCGCCGGCGTCCAGAGCCTTGATGATCGCATCTATGTCCGGATGCTCCCCGGGCATTTTTTCATCGATCGCCTGATAAACGTATTTCGTGGAAATCCCGAATTTCGGCTTGACCAGCAGTATCCGGCAGTCGGGCATCGGCGCAAGCCTTGTTAGGATCTCGCCTATTCCTTCCGCAAGAGCTGTCCCTCCGAGCAGACAGAACGGAACGTCCGCCCCGGTCTTCAGACCCATTTCCCGCATTTTACCTGCGTCCATACCCAGCCCGAAGAGGCTGTCCATTGCCAGTATCGCTGCGGCGGCATCGGTACTGCCGCCCGCAAGGCCGGCCGCAACAGGTATTTTCTTTTCAAGTTCGACATCCACACCGTCAGCGATTCCGAACTCATCACGTATCGTTTCAACAGTCCTGTAGATCAGGTTCTTCGGCCCGGTCGGCAGGAATTTCAGATTCGATCTTATCCGTATCTCTTTTGTATCGTTCCGCCTGAACACCAGTCTGTCCGCGATACCTATATTCTGCATCACCATTCGCAGAAGATGGTATCCGTCCTCTCTTTTTCCGGTCACATCAAGCCCCAGATTGATCTTGGCACAGGCTTTTATCTCGTATTCACCAGTCATTTTCATAATATCCTAATCCACCGGACGACAGATCATCACGATATTGTAAGCACTGTAGCCGTAGGACGAAAGATGGACCGCAGGTGACGTTGCATGCACGATCAGACCCGTATTATAGACTTCTCCGTACCAGTCGGGGCTGCAAGCCGCGGCATAATAGATCGAAACATGATCTATGTTCATGTAACGGCCGTTACTGCCGCTCGAATAAAAGATCAGATCGCCGGGCTTAAGTTCATCGGCCTCGATATATTCATACGCGATCGCCTTGCCCTCTTTTTCAAGCTTTTTTGCCAGATCCGCCGCTGTCGGCGCATATTTGGTCTCGCCGGCAAGGTATACTCCCGCCTCCTTATAAGCTCTCCACACAAGCGAACTGCAGTCAAAATAACCGTCCTTCATACGTTCATCCTGACTGTACTTGCCGCCGATGAAATCATAGGCAGCCTTGGCGGCATTAAAGGCCTTGCCTCCCTTGCCGACCGTTACGTAGCAGGAATATTCGATAAGATCACCGCAGGTTATCGTGATATAGGTACTTCCCGCAGCTTTGGCCTTGACGGTACCGTCAGCGGATACAGTCGCAACCTTCTTATTGGCCGATCTGTACTTGGGAGTGATATCTTCGGGCAGACCGTCGACCGTGATCTTATGTGTCTTCTTTTTCTTTATCAGCAATGCCTCATCGGAAACCGTCGGCGAATAGGTCGTGATAGTATCGGTAAACCGCCTTCCGTCTACCGTGATCGTGATATTACAGGTCCCGGGGCCACTTATAAACAGTGCAAACCCGGTATATGAGCAGATATTCTCGTTGTCGGTCTCGTAGGTCACCTCACTGTAGCCGGATTCACCGCTGATGTCCGGATACAGATAATTACCGGCAAGGTAATACTTTTCACTGAACGGAGTATAGACCGGATCCGTTACATCCACCCTGACCTCCGCTTCGCGGATCTCGCCGTTTTCGAGCCTGTAGCGCACAACAAGGGTGACCCTGCCCGCCTTCAGGCCGGTGATACGGTTCCCGTCTATGGCAACCTCTCCGTCACCTAAATACCACCAGTAATAACCATCCTCTTTTACGGTCGCATCGATAAACTCGGCCCTGTCTGTCACAATCTCGGTGCTTGTATCGATCAGAAGAGCAAAATTACGCTTCTGCGGCCCTATATTGCTGACTGTGACAGTGCATTCGTCGGAATAATAACGATCGTAATAATCTTTGTCAGGATCCTCTTCCACCAGTGTGATCCTTATCTTAAATACGCCGCCCCTATTGAAGACATAGCTGTATTTACCCTTTCCCTTATCGGTATATTCCACACCGTCGTACTCGTAATAATAGTTTCCCGAATGTTCGTCAAGCGCATAAACCTCGGTAAAGTAATAATATGCCGTAT
>JAILIQ010000277.1 GCA_024695205.1 Lachnospiraceae bacterium | reverse complement strand
AGGCGCAGGGACCGATAAAGCCAAGCTAAAGGTAGACGGAAAAGATTTCTCACTTACCCTCAACAACAGGGTAGAGATAACAGGTGTCGAAGGCGACTGGTTCCACATACTGGTTGATGCAGGCGGTACTTCTTACGAAGGCTATGCATACGGTCCCTATATCACTCCCGATGCCGGATCGGGCTACACGGCCATCGCCCGGCCGGGTTCGACCGTGATCAACATCACCTCCGAAAAATACAAGGATTACGACAATATCCTTCGCGAATGGTGGTATACACGCAATACGACCCATACCATACCCGGACCCGGATATGCCAATGACATTTCAAGCCTGTTCCCCGAATACGGCACATACTACGCCAACACAAAAGTCTCTCCCGATGATAAGGTAATGTACCTTACATTTGATGCGGGTTACGAGAACGGCTATACCGAAAAGATCCTCGATACACTGAAAAAACACAATGCCAAGGCCTGTTTCTTTGTTACGACCGGCTTTGTCAAGGAAGCTCCGAGCATCGCAAAGCGGATGAAGGAAGAAGGACATCTTGTGGGAAATCACACCAAGAATCATCCTTCCCTTCCCACAAGGACCGATGAACAGGTTATGGCAGAGCTGACCTCGGTTGAGGAAACATTCAAGGAAAAGACCGGCTACACGCTCGATCCTTTCATGCGTCCTCCCCAGGGTGATTTCAGCCAGCGTACCCTCAAGATACAGCAGGATATGGGTTACAAGACCATCCTCTGGAGCCTTGCGATCCCCAACGACTGGGATACCTCCAAGCAGGATCAGGTTGATTCTTTCGGCCGTTTCAAAGCAGACCATCACAGCGGCTGTATCGCTCTGATCCACTCCGTTTCAAAAGCCAATGCCGAAGCCCTCGACAAGATCCTGACCTTCCTTGAAGACGAAGGCTACCGCTTCGGAATGCTGACTGAGCTTGACTAAGGGCCCTGTAAGGGTCAACTCCCGAGAGATTGTATTTTCCTGATCTCTCAGGTTATTCAGGTTATTCCGTTTGTATTATTAAATCGATGCTCCATACCGATTCCGGGGCCAATGGCCCTAAGCTTCGAAGGATCGCTGATGCAGCCTGTTTTGAGTATTTTTGTGGCAGCCCTTGTTTTTTACCCGCTTCGCAAATACGGCAGCAGGGTCGTCGAACTGCTGAATGTCTCATATGTCTGGAATACTATGACGATCCTGCTTTTGACCTTTTTGTCCGTCAATATACTTATCCGACCCAATAAATATGAGACCCTGTATACCAACAAGGTATTCCTTGCCTATTGGGGCGTGCTCGCGATGTTTACCATAACTCTTCTTCTCCTTACCCTGATCTTCTATTTTATCGTGTCGGAAATGCACAAAAGGAGCGAGATCTTAGAGCGCAATCACATACTTGAGATGCGGGAGAGCCAGTATTTAAAACAGCAGAGCTATATGGAAGCGACCGCGGTGGAGCGCCTCAATTTCAGACAGACCATAAGAACACTTGAGGAGCTTGCGCGCAACGATGACCATGAAGCGATCAGAAAATATCTGACCGAATTTGTAAAAATAATGCCGCAGAATGACGTTATATCCTTCTGCGGCAACAATGCAGTCAATGCGCTTTTGAATTATTATTACAATCTGGCCCGGACAGCAGGTATAGAGCTGCTTTTTGCTTTCTGCATCATTTTCCGGGATGGCCTTAATTCCCGTTATTCCTCTGAGTAAAACATCTTCACCCTGATCGCCTGGTTATAATCGCCGAAATTCTCGCCGAAGAGTGTCAGACCACCGCAATTGGGCGTATCCTTCGGCACTTCGAGCTTGAAGGTTATGAAGCTGTTGTAGTCAATGTTCAGATCGTCTATCTTGACCGACGAGATCCTATTGGTCCCGTCGATATATGTACCGTCCCGGTTGATTATAAGAGTCTTCAACAGACCGTACTGGTTGAGCAGCGGAGGCCACCAGGGAGGAGAAACATAGCCTCTTCTTCCGCCGTAATCTCCGGGGCTGATCCACATGCCCAGAGCCTTTCCGTTGATCGAAAAATGGATATCCGAAGGATAATCCTCGTTGTATTCCGGACATTCGGAGGATATCTCAAAACTGATCTGTATCTCATCAAGCTTCTGTCCCGCCTGTAAATGATTCGGGAGGTTGTATTCTATAAATCCGTTTGCAAACCATACTATCTCGGCATCAAAACGTTCGGGGAAAGAGAATACCCTGAAATCATCAAGCGAGCCGATGATAGCCTTGGAGGTTGAAAGTCCACAGGTCGGCGAACCCTGGCATGCGATATAATGACCTATCCTGATATCGTCGGTATAGCATTTTCTCGCCTCTTTTTCGGGTACAAGATCGATCACGAGTCTCTCGTAGCGCGGTCTTACCATTTTCATGGCTCCGCGCTTGCCTGCGGCAGTCTTGATGGTAACAAGTCCCGATTCCTCCAGCTTGGCGACATTCATGGATATAGCGCCGTTGGTCAGCTCCAGAGCCTCCGCCAGATCGTTCATGCTCAGATTGTCATTTTCATAGATCATCTCCATGATCCTGAGCCTGACCGGGGTACTTAAGGCCTTAAACACTTCTGCGGCTTCATCCATAGATTTCAGGTACATCGTCATTTTTTCCATGTTATTCTCCATTTTTACTTTCGGATCTGCTTTCGCTCTTACTTCCGGACTGTGTTATCCCATATGCTTTCATATCGGCCTGTCGTTTCTTCTGTATCCTGCCGATGATGTATGCGGCATCGACACATGCCATGATCACCAGTGAAATGATGATCATCCATTTCAGCTTCAGCGTGATATAGGAAAGTGCCACAAAACTGACGATCAGCAGCATGAGCATGCTCCAGCCAAAAACTGTCGCCGAGATTGCCAGAAACACAAGTATCTGCTTTATCAGCTCAAGAGGATCGAATTTCTTTTCCTGCATAGACCAACCTCATTTTCACTCCGGTACGAGTGTCTTGCTTCCCCATACGGTTATCTGGGTATTTTTGCCCAATGCCGTAAATACGTCGGTTTCAAGATCCGTATTTTCAACGCACTGTCTTAACGCAACACCGCTGTATGTATCGCCGTTAAACTCAAGTGTGATATAGGAGCTGCCGTTTTCGATATTCCAGCTGCCCTCATATGCACCCGTTATGGTTCCGTCGGGATTAAGTGTGATAAATTCAGGTCTGTTGGTGTCAAGGTTCTTGTAATCAATGTTCAGCTTGTGGACTATTACCTCGTATTCCCCCGCAAATGCAGCCATATCAACCCTGTCGGGAAGCTTCTCTCCGGCGAAATAATACGGCGCCGCAACAAGCCAGCCCTCTTTGTTCAGGAACAGCTGATGGATCTTGACCGTATGTCCTTCGCTTCCGTCGGTGGTCCTTGAATGATAGATGATATACGCTCTTCCGTCATCATCGACAAGTGCCGAATTGTGTCCCTGCGCAACCTGTCCCTGTGCAAAGGATCTCCATTTATACCCTCCGAACAGTCTGACGCCAACACTCTGATTATAATTGAATATGTACTTATCGTAAAGTGCCGAATTGCCGAGTTCATCAACATAATCCCCGTCAGGAGTCTTTGAGCGGAATACACGGATATTGTAGCCGCCCTTCGCCTCAAGATTGCCGTAGGACATGAACAGCCAGTACCAGTCTCCTATCTTCTGTATATATGAGCCTTCACCCGATACATACCATCCTCCGGCGATCTTTTTGCCGAAATATGCGTCGGAATGCTCGTTATTCTCATAACTTACGCTGTAGTCGCGAAGACCGGTATTCTCATCAAGTGCCAGCATAAATATTCCGCCGGACCATGAGCCGTAAGTAATCCACAGATTGCCGTCATCATCGTAAAATACGCAGGGATCGATACAGTTGGGCCACTTATCTCCCCATTTCTTATTTTTGATGCCGTTCTTGATATAGCGCTCAGGCAGCTCGTCGGTTCCGAGCACCCGGGGCAGGTCTGTCTGACCCATATCCTCCTGGGTAAAGCCGCCGTACACAACGGATCCCGCATAGGTATAAGGCCCGTCGGGGGCATCCGCGGTAAGCATTACGATATTAGATTTCCAGTCATCGCCGTTGGCTGAAAGATAATAGCAGTATTTGCCCAGAACAGGATTGTATACCACATCCGGAGCCCACAGATAACCGTTCCATGAACCGCTTTTTTCATCCTTGTTCCATTCGCGGATCTGTGCGATCGTTTCGGTCGAAAATCTGCCTCGAAGGGCGGTATCCATTCCGACCCAGTTGATCAGATCCCTGGAGGTTCCGCCTGTGATATGGGTTCCGAGGATGTAATAGGTTCCGTCCTTATCCTTAAAGATCGACGGATCATGGCAGGTAAAGCCTTTGATATTAACCTTATGTTCCTTGGGTATTATAACCCTTTCCTGATATGCATGCAGTTCCATGATCGCTCTTATCAGAACCTCCTGTCCACCATAGATTACATTGATATAGGGTCTTAAAGTGATCGTTTCAAAATCATCTGCCTGTGCCCTGACCGGTGTACCGGCAAGTGAAGCCAGCAGCGAACCCGTAATGATGAGCGCAAGCACCTTCATGCCGGTGTTACCGTTTTTCTTATCGTTAACGTTTTCGGACTTTAAGTCTGCTTTATCCTGAGCTGCAGAACCTAAGTCTGAAGAGCTCTCTGCCCTGTGTTTTCTGCGAAGCAGATAATAAGCCGCGCCCGCACCGACTGCCGCAACCACTGCGATAATGATCGCCAGATTGCTCCGGCTGTGGTTTGTACCATTTGAAGAATTCCCGGAATTGCCCGTGTTGTCTGTGTTTCCGGAAGCGCTGCCATTACTGCCGTTATCACCGCTTAAGTCTGCATCACCGCTCTTGCCTTCACTTCCGGATCCGTCGGCAGAAGGCGGGAATACCGATGCATCGCCCGTAATGCTTCCTTTAAGCTCTGCCTTTGAGCCGTATTCAAGCTTGAGCAGCTCTGAGGGTATGCTGCCCTCACCGGTTTCTATAAGACCGGGTGTATTGGTATAGCTAAGCGTCGTTTTGGCGGTGTAACTGTGGATCTTATTATTCTCCACGACGATCGTAAAATTGATCGTGTCACCCGCTTCATATTCGGCTTTGTCCGTAACGATATAAGCACTGATCCCGTCCGATTCGGTGACCGATCCGGTATTCTCCGCGGCCAGTACAGAAGATGTCCCGCCACATACCGATCCCAAAAAACAGACTGCAAGGATCGCAGCAAATAATTTCCTGATGATTTTCATATTCTAACCTCATGCTGAGAGCGTTAGCGATCAGCTAATGGTTGCATCGATGACGCTCTCGGCATCGATGCACTCGTTTGAAAGTTAATCTGAACTTTCAAACTTCTAACCTCATCTCAAAACTTAAACCGCAGACAGATCGGCTTTATTTCTGTAATCGAACACAGGATATCCCTTTTCGTCAAATACAACCTTCATGAGCATTGTATGGCGGTTGGGATCGTAAAGCGGGTCTCCGCTGATATCCTTATAGGTTCTTGCATGGTATACGCAGATCGGCGTCCCGTCCTCAAGATATGTAAAACTGTTGTGTCCGGGGCCGTAGAAACCTTTTTCCCGGTCTGATCTGAGCACGGGATAGCGCTCCTTCTTCCATGCACGCGGATCGAGTATATCGGCATTTTCATCGATCGAGAGCATTCCCATGCAATAGCCTTCGCCGGTCGCACTTGCAGAATATGTAAGGAATATGCGCCCGTTGTTCCTGATCACCGCAGGACCTTCATTTACCCATATGTCCACACGCTCCCAGTCGTAATCGGGGGTTGTGAGCAGCACCTGCGCAGTGGCAAGCTTGGTCGGGGATTCCATTCTTGCAATGTAAAGATTCGATATCTGTATCCCGACACTTACCTTCTCAGCCCAGACGTAGTACAGTTCGCCCTTGTTTTCGAAAATAGTGGCATCAAGTGAGAACGCCTCAAACGAATAGATATCGTCATCACTGCGCTTTATCTTGCCTTTCTCGATCCATTCATCATTCATCGGATCATTGCCGAGACACTCGAGGATAAAAGGTCTGATCTTCCATTTATCGTCTCTTTCTCCGGCAGCGAAATAGATATACCACTTTCCCCTAAGGAAATGAAGCTCCGGAGCCCAGATATGCCTGCTCATCTCGCCGCTTTCATGACAGTACCATATTGTCTTCTCCTGTGCACCTGCCAGCCAGGCAATACTACCCGCGCAACGCAGCACGATCCTGTCATACTCCGGCACCGATGCCGTAAAATAATATTTTCCGTCGGTGTGACGATATATGTAAGGATCGGCCCTCTGCTCGATAAATGGTCTGTTATAATCCGTGATCACGCCGTTTCTTGCCTGTTCACTCATAAATAGTCTCCCTTCATATCTATGATGTCCTGCCCAAGTCCTGTCTTCGTTTTTTCTGCAAGGCCGGATTTGGGCAGGACACCATGAAATCGATCATGGTGCCTGCTGTATCCTGATATATTACCGATCAGGCTTATCTGCGACAGATCTCAAGATCACTGTGTGATCGCAAGGTGTGCACCTTCGCAGAGCAGTCCTGCGTAAAGAGGTCCGCCTGTTGCGATGCCTTCATAATTCTGGTAATAAACCGCACCTGCTGCCGTAGTGATCGTGCAGCGAACATCTGCCGTTGCTCCGTTATTGGTAACTGCTACAAGTACATGAGCTCCGTCCATATCGTTCTTAAAGGTATCCCAGTTCCAGTTGCTGGCGGGTACAACTATATTGTCATAGCCTGCACCCCAGCCGTAGTTATCCGCACGCAGAACCGCATACTCAGCATAACCTTCCGTAGTATCTGCCGAATGTCCGGTAGGAGTCGTCTGGAGTACTACAAGGAAGTTACGCCAGTTCTCGGCACCGTCGGTATAATTTGTAAAGCTGAAATACTCTGTCCTGCCTTCGGCAACTTCCTTGGCAGGTGAGAAATGAGCCCACCAGGGAGTCGTATTGTCGGCAAGTCCTATCGAATCGCCGTTGATAACGAGGTAAGAGCCTTCACAGCTTAAGCAGAAGTAAAGGTCTCCGCCGGTTGTGATACCGGTATACTTCTGGTTGTAGATCTTGCCGTCAAGAGTTGTTGCGGTAAATACGATATCTGCTGTAGCTCCGTTATTTTTAACGGTCAGATCGATCTTAGCCTGATCCATATCAGACTTAAAGGTATCCCAGTTCCAGTCGCTCTCGGGAACGACGATATTGTCATATCCTGCGCCCCATCCGTAGTTATCGGCACGTACAACCGCATACTCGGAATAGCCTTCATATGCATCTGCGCTGTGTCCGCCGGGAACATTCTGAAGGATCGCTACAAAGTTATGCCAGTTCTCTGCACCGCTTGTGTAGTTTGTAAAGCTTATGCTCCTTGCCTGTCCTTCGGGAACAGCCCAGATATCCGAGAATGTTGACCACCAGCCTGTTGTGCAGTCGGTATTTCCGATCACGGTCGAATCAAACTGCAGATAAGAACCTTCGCAGCTCAGGCAGAAATAGAGATCTCCGCCGGTAACGATACCTGCATATGTCTGATGATACTCTTTTCCGTCAACAGTCTTTACAACAGCCTTAATATCTGCTGTAGCACCGTTATTGGTAACTGTAAGGGAAACATGAGCTCCGTCCATATCGCTCTTGAAGGTATCCCAGTTCCAGTCACATTCGGGGACCACGATATTTTCATATCCTGCGCCCCAGCCGTAGTTGTCCGCACGTACTACTGCATATTCAGCATAGCCCTCATAATCGGCAGCACCATGTCCGCCGGGAACATTCTGAAGGATCGCTACGAAGTTGTGCCAGTTCTCTGCACCGCTTGTATAGTTTGTAAATCCGACAGTTCTTGATTCACCTTCATTTACCTTCCAGATCGGTGAGAATGATGACCACCAGGTTGTTGAAAGATCAGTATTTCCTACAAGCAGTCCTGCATTGGCTCTTAAGGTCGCATCCTTAACAGAGAGCAGGTCTACATAAGCATTTTCACAGCTGATCGCAAAGAAGCAGGGATCTGCCTCTGTAAGAGTTGTCTTGACAGTTGCGGTCATGTCGTTGGAAGTTCCGTTAAAGTCAACGTTGTTGGCAACTACCGAAAGAGTATCGCCCTCACGTGTGATAGAAAGTGTAACTACAGCGTCAACCATTGCGCTCTGTGACCAGGTATTCCAGTTACCCCATGTATAGGTGTACTGAGCATCCACATAACCTTCGCCTGTAGCATCGGCACGTACAAGACCGTATGACTTGTAGTCTGCATCCGAAGCAGATGCGGTGCTGCCGAACTGGATTCCGTAGTTATCGGTCGTAGCCTTGCCGCTTGACCAGTTGTGGAGCTTAACCTTCTTGGTCTCGCCGTTCTTGATCTCAAATGATGACGTCCAACTTGAACCCCATGCATTTGAAAGTGAAGTATTACCTATTGACTCGATCGCTGTTGCATCGGGAGTTACAACGATAACACGCTCAGGCTCCACAAACTTGGCATTGGGATCGCCTGCCTGATACAGTGTCTGGATCTGGCCTTCCGTAAGAACCTTGTCGAAAATGTACACTTCATCGATACCGCCCTTGAAGTATGCATCCCAGTAGTTGATTCCAAGAAGGAAATCAAAATTGTCCGAAGGAGCCATAGTACCGGTTACAAGAGTAACCTGATCGCTCATGAGCTCGCCGTTTAAGTAGATCTTGCCAAGGATGTTCGATCCTTCGTCTGTTGTATTGTTTTCATCAACTACAAGAGTGATGTTAAGCCACTGGTTAAGTCTTTCGCCCTCGCCGTCGTTCGGGAACCAGTTAGGCCATGTAACAGCTTCATCGCCAACCTGGTTGTATGACCAGATGCAGGGATACTCGCCGTCGCCGCTCCAGTCGGCACGGGTGAAGTTAAGATAATGCTGTCCTCCGGTTGCGTCACCGTGCATATCGGGACCGTACTGGACCGTAGGCATATAGTTCGCAAATCTTCTTGCGTATACCCAGAAGGAGATCGAGTAGGTCTCGCCGACTCCGTTAACTTCGGGGAGCTTGTAACCGTAAGCACCGTTACAGTAAAGAGCCTGACCCTTTACACCGTCGATAAGGACAACTTCCTTGTCCGGTGCGGGCTGAACGATCGGTGTTGAAGCCGAATCCTTCATTGAAGGCTGGATCTTGTTTGTTCCGTCAGCCTTATCAAATGAATAATAATATTTTGCTTCGGGAAGAGCCTCTCCTGCGGGTACGGGAGCCTTGGTAGGCTCGGGTGTTGCCTCTGCCTTGGTAGGCTCAGGAGTCGTGGTGGTCTGCTGTGTGTCTTTGTCGGTATCGGGAACTGTTTCCTTCTTACATCCGGCAAACAGTGTTGCGACCATGCACAGACAGATGATGATACTCAAAACTTTCTTACGCATTGTTTTCCTCCTCTTATTATTTGTATTTAATGAGTTTTTTGCTCATAGATCGAAAAACTGAATGATCATTTTACTGCCGGTCATAAAGCCGGTCCGGCATATGTGGAATGAAAATGCTTATTTACCGAAGGAATCGACAACCGCCTGATACTTCGCGATCTCGGCGTCGCTCAGGATATTGTAGCCGTTGGGTCCGAAGTATGAAAGCATTGCCTCTGCATGGTAGTAATTGGCCTGTTCCGTAGCTTCAAGAACATAATCCGCAGCCTTGGCGGTTCCGTTATCTACAAGATCATGGATTCCGATATTGTTGAAATACTGATCGCAGAAGTTCCAGTAACCTGCTATCGAATACCAGCCGTAAGGAACGGGGCGGGTAACGCTTGCGAAATAATCATCCCAGTACTGCTTGTGATCGGCATCCTGAGGGAACAGGCTCTTATAGCTGTCCCATACGTCCTTGTCAAGATTGATCGGCATGGGCATTGAAGAGTTCTTTAATGCTACACCCGAAGCATTTGTATACTCGGGATTCTTGTAGATCTGAAGACGGGTCTTCCATCCGTCAACGCCCCATCCCATGAACTTAAGGAGCAGATATGCTTCGTAAGGATGTTTGCAGGAGGTTGAAACACCGCCCATGTACATATTGGTGATAACGTTGTGTTCCTTCTCGTCTACAACATTGGGTGTTACGTAAGGGATGATATCAAGTCCGTACTGATCCTGGTATCCTTCAACTCCCCAAAGGTTCTGATAGGTCCAGAATGCTTCCGAGAATACCGCTACATGTCCGGTTGCTCCGAACCATGTACTCCAGTCACCCGACCAGTCTTCCATCGCCTGGCTGTCCTGCTGGGGTGCAACATATCCGCCGAGCTTCAGATCTGAGAACTGCTGCTCACCGATCGCCCAATACTGAAGATCGAAATCTTCACCGTTGAAACCGAACTCACCCTTGATCGCACGCTCTGCGTTGGTGCAGGCTGCAATACCGTAAAGTGAATCAAGTCTGTTGTAGTAACCGAGTCCGTAATACTTCATTCCGGTACGGTCATCAACTGTAGCCTTCTTGATCAGATCGATCATTTCTGCCCATGTCCAGTCTGTTCTGGGCATCTGCAGGTTCAGCTTCTCGATAACGTTTCTGTCGATAAATATCGCGCTGGGCCATACCATCATAGGAACGGCAAATCTTGCACTGGTATCGAAGCATCCGATACCGTATTCCTTAATGGTGGGGAATAAGTTGTTATTCTCGGGATCGGCGTCGAAATATTCGCTGATATCGAGCCAGTACTGATTGGCAAGAGCAGTATCGGAATCGGTTCCCTCAAATACATCCGGGAAATTTCCCGCTGCAGCCGCAGCCGAAAGATCCGTGCTCATATCCTCTATCAGACGGCATTCAACCGTGATGTTGGGATATTTTGCCATAAATGCGTCCGCCATAAGTGATGCGGTCGTCTCATCCTCATAATGCCAGAAGGTGAGGGTGATGTTGTCTTTTGTAACCTCGCGGCCGGCGATCTCACCAACACCGCTCGTTGCGTTGATTACAGCATCATTGATACTGATCTCGGTGTTGACATTGGGCGTTACGGCGTTTTCATTTCCGCTGTTTCCGCCTTCGTTCGTCTCGCCTTTTTTGGTACATCCGACTACGGATATTACCAGCGCGATCACAAGTGCCAGTGCCAAAATTCGTTTTTTCATAACTCCTCCTTGTTTTTATAAATGTTGCTTGATAAATATATCTATGCCGCCTGCGGCGGTGTAAGATCGATGAAAATGTTTCTTATTCTCCGGTAATACCTGCCCTGTCTATACTTTCCACGAACTGTCTCTGCAGGATCAGATACATTACAAACAGCGGAAGTATGCTAAGAGCCGTTGCCGCCATCCTCACGGACTCGTTCAGGCTTGTTGCCGTATCGCCGACGGAGGCTTTGGTATTAAATGATGTATCAAAGTTTTTCAGCTGTATCACGAGATTGGTCCAGCCGCTCTTTGTTGAGAGTCCTCTTACATACAGCTCGGTCAGATACGATTCGTTCCAGTACCATACGAATGAGAACAGAACGACCGTTACTATCGCAGGTATCGCCGAAGGGACCGCGATCCTGAAGAATGTCCGTAAATGACCCGCACCGTCTATTGCCGCAGCTTCCATCAGGACCTTCGGTACCTGTTTGAAGAACTGGTAGAATATCAGGATAAAGATCGGGGCATTGAGTCCGTTACCGAACAGCGCCGGGAGCACAAAGGTAAGTATCGTGCCGAGGATCCCCATCTTGTTGTAGAGTACGTAAGTCGGGATCATCGTGACCTGACTCGGAAGTATGTATGAGAATATCAGTATCCCCATCATGATCTTCTTGCCTTTGAACTCATATTTTGCGAAGCCGTAGCCGACCATCATGCAGATGACCACATTGCACAGCGTCGGAAGCACCGCTATCAGGATCCCCTTCCCGAATGTGGGCCAGAAATCCATGGATTTGGCAGCATCCACGTAATTCTGCAGGTAGAAGCTGCTCGGGATCCATTTTACAGAAGTATCAAGAAGATCGTCCCTGTTCATCAGCGAAGTCGAAAACATGTAAAGCATCGGGTAAAGATATACAAAACCGATACAGATCAACAGTCCGTATACGACGATCTGCTTGCCGACTCCGTCCTTTTCCCTGGTTCCGAATACAAAGCGGTGGAGTTTTTCTTTTGTGAAACGGCTTTTGATATCGCGGGACTTAATTGTCGCCGCTGCCGTCGTAGGTCCTGTACTTGTTTGAGCTGACAGCCCGTTCGTACTTTCTGGCATTTCTCCTGTTCCTCCTTTGTATTTTCTTAAGCTGCTTTTCTTCCCTCTTCAAAGCCTTCCTGCGCTTCTTTACAAGCCTGTCATAGGCATCCTTCTTCGAGCCCAGCAGCAGGAAGAACAGCAGGACGATCAAAGTGACTATGACCGCGTACATCCACGCCATTGCCGAAGCATATCCGTAGCCCTTTTCCTTGGTTCCGGAGAACATCGCGTTTTCGATCATATTGATCAGCTCATTCTGTTCGTTGCTTGACAGGAAGATGACCGTATAAACGGCATTCAGCAGGATCATCGGCTTTATCGTAGGAAGCGTTATCTTCCAGAAACACTCCCAGCCTGAACCGCCGTCGATCTTTGCTGCCTCGTACAGTGCCGGATCAACCTTCTGCAGAGCCGACAGGAAGATCAGTATCTGTACGCCCGAATACCACAGGATCATGATCATGTTCGAAAATATCTCGCCGACACCCTGGGCGGCCTTAAGCGGCAGGAAGGTGTTGAACGCCGAAACGATCGTCTGGGTGTTCATTGAGGGAATGGTTGAAGCGCCTTCGCTCACGAGCATGTTCATTACAGGTCCGCTGACTATGATCACAGGCAGGAAGAATATCAGTCTGAAGAACCCCTTCAATCTGATCTTGCCGTTCAGCATCATCGCGATCATCAGCGCAAATACAACAATGATCGGCACTTCAACGATAGTCTTCCATACGTACGTGACAAGCCCCTGCGGGAACTCCGCATTTTCAAGCCAGATCTGTGTAAAATTACCTGTTCCGACCCAGATGAAATTAGTCTTGAGCGGCGTGATCCTTATGTTGTACCACATGTACCGGAAGGACTGTCCAAGCGGATACAAAAGGAACAGAAGCACTCCGATCAGCCACGGCGCCACGAACACATAGCCCATTCTGGCTTCGCGCTTTTCAAGCTTGCCCAGTTTGATCCTGGGCTTTTTCTCCTTCACTTTCTTTGACATCTGAAATCTCCTAAGTTCTCGCTTTCATCTACATTACGAGGTATGTCATCGGTTCAAGCTTCACATTGTCAACCATCGTCTCACTCTCACCGTAATTGACGTAGATCTTTACTCCGTTGCTGTAGGTGACTCTTACGGCATCTCCGAAAATATCATGCGCTTTAATGGTTGCATTTTTCACCTTATCGTTTAACGTTTTCAGCTGTTTTGCGTAGTCTTCTATCTGATCGGCATAAGCGCTGTACTGTGAGCTGTATACGTCATTCGAATTCGTATAGATAAGCTCGGATGAGCTTTCCTTCGTTATGTAGAAGGAAGGATAAGCCCCGCTTTCAACCAGCTTCAGGAAGAATTCCTTCTTGTTGGCTTCAAAATTGATATACTCCGAATAAACCGGCATCACGCCCTTGAGCACTATCGAAAGGAACGGTACAAACGCATCTTCGATGATGTAGCTCGAAGTGTACAGCGGCATATCGAGAAATGCCTGCGAGCTGCCCCACAGATAGGCCGCCGGCTGTTCCATTACCAGATCCAGCTTTTCATCCGCAGACTTTATCAGCTCCGCATAAGCTTCTCCGCACTGATAGCGCGTGTAATTCGTTCCGCTGTAGGTATAGGAGAAGATATTCGAGGTGATACCCGCCACGCACAGGCCTTTGACATCTTTGGAAGCCATTTTATTGACCAGTCCGGTCAATTCCGTAACGCTTCGTTTCGGTGTTATGTAATTGAATACCGGATAAACCTCTTTGTGTGTATTTTCCTCGTATTTACGCTTGTTGATCCTCTTTACGACATTGAATGTAACATTGTATTCATCGGGATTGATCCTGAGCGCATCATCATACAGGTAAAAACCTGTTCCGCTCTCGGCGGCTTCTTTTGCAAGCTTTGTAAGCTCTCCTGTTCCGCCGATCTTCGGATCCGCCTTGTACTTTGCTATCGGGACATTGTAGATACCGCCCTTCTGCCAGCCTTTGTAGACCGAAAAGAGATCATTTACGCCGCGTTTCCTGAGATCTTCGTAAATATCGCGGATATCATCCACTGTAGTCATTACGACCGCACTGGTTCCGATGACCCACTGTTCGCGGTCGGTCCCGAGGAAATCGACCCTTGTCCTGAAACCGTTGTCGGTCTGCTTTAAGTCTCCCTTCGCGATCAGGTAATCCCTGTAGGCATTTGCCATACCGGCATAAGTTGCATCATCCCCCGAAAGGAATATGTAACGCACCTGAAGATCGGAATGCGATCTTTCGCTCTCCGAGATCTTAAGCGATCCGGTCGTCGAATTATTCGAGGTAGGCTGCGTGTAATACTTTCTCTCCGTAAATTTCGCGTATGCCCTGTTATAATTGACACTCACGCCGTTCGGCATTCCTTCGATCGTTGCTCTCATCGCGCCGTCTTCGACGATCCCGAGATATGCGATCTTATCATCGGTATGGGCAATGCCGAATACCGGAGCAATGATCTGCTCGGATCTGTTGATGATCCGGTATTTATCCCACAGGAGGGACTCAACCTTGTTATCCTCAAAGCCTATGTCGTTACCGTAGATCATTGCGGAATAACCGGATTTATATCTGCCTTCTTTATCATCAAGGTAGATCAGCGCCCCGTTCCCGTCGGGAATGAGAATGTAGCCTTCCTTTGTATCCATATAGGAATTGCCCATATACGGATAAAGCGCTATGGTGCCGATCTGGTAGTCCTTGCCGTCTTCACGTATCGATTCGTCGGGAACCCTGACCGTCAGGCCTTCATTGGTAAGCTCAACCTCAAGGGTCATGCCGATCTTGTATTTTGTCCAGTAGATATCGGCTGTGAAGCCGTACCTGGTATGCTTTACCTTCTTGGTCACCAGATCGTTGAAGGTGTTGGCCTGCTTGCTGTCGTCATTACCGTTGATCATCGTCAGCACGATAGCGGAATTCATCGCTCCGTACCAGGTCTTGTTACTCTCGCCGTCGTCATAGGAAATAGAGGATTCCATTGTTGCGCCGGTCTTTTTGTCTTCGATGATCAGCGACAGCGTTTCATCATTTACATAGAGCGTATAATTCTCATTTTCGGTAACGCTCTTATGTCCGTTGATCTCGCCCGCTGCCGCATTTGCCGTTTCGGCAACATCAGACGGGCCCGCCAGCGTAAAACATATCACTGCGACCGCAAGTATCAGGACCGCAGGAATAAGCTTAAAGATTATCCGTTTCTTGTCAGTCAAACTTGTACACCACCTCTCTCGGGATCTGCTGTACAAAATCGATCACCTGGGCCCAGAGTACATATATGATGAATGCCAGCAGGCAGACGATCAGTATCGTAAACAGGGTCAGGAAAATGATCTTAAAGGTTTCCTTTACCGTATAGTCGTTGATCTCCTTGATGGAAATGAAGACCAGCACCGCTATCCAGCAGAACATGAACAAACGCCCGAAGGTCACAAAAAACTCTTCATTGTTGGTCACAACATGTGACAGCAGGAAGATGACGGGCATGAAGGCGATAAAAGGACTGAAGCTGTAGATAAGACTGCAGTAGATCTCCTTGAGCCTTCCTTCACCGTCATTGATCGTACACATCAGGTAATTGCAGCCTACGACCAGCAGCAGCGCGATAAGTATCATGCCAATATCCGAAACGATATCGTAACTGCCTTCTCTTACCGTCTTCATAAGGAATCCGCAGAAATACTTGTTGATGATGTAGAACAGTATCATCACGGCCAGCAGGATATTCGAGCTCAGAACCGATACGGAACCGTAATGCTTTACTCCGTAGCAGGCTTCGATCGGATGTCTCATAAAATAGAACATGTAACCTGTCTGCTTTACGAGCTTCTTCTCCTTAATACGCCCGATAAAAGCCTTAGGTCCCCGTAATACCCCGTGCTTCCTGTCCAGGAAGCCAATAAGCTTTATCACGATCACTATTGCCGCTATCACAAGGACTATCGCGGTCAGATGATGCTTAAGCCATGTATTTCTGATCTCCCAGAAGGAATCCGAATAACCGTCCAGATCCTTCGAAAGTCTCGCGTATTTTAATGCTTCGTCATAATTTTCTTCTTTGTAGAGCGCCTTTCCCATTGCCATATTGGCATAGTCGAACAGGTTGTTCATCTCAAGGACTCTTGACAGGGGCTCCTTCGATTCGGTGTAGCGTCCCTTGGAAAACAGGTTCAGCGCGTCATGCAGATGATCGACAAACTCGGTTGTCTCATATATCTGTATCTGAGCCTTGTCGGAATCAAGAACATATATCTTGTCGTCATTTCCGACCTTGATCGCTTCAACCTTGGTCGAAAGACCGATCCTGTTGTCTCCGTCGTCCGAACCGCCGAACACGAACAGCAGATTGCCTTCGTTGCTGTATTCGTAAATATAGCCTTCCTGGGAAACCACGAACACATTGTCATGGTTGCCGACAGCTACCGCTGCGGGAAGATCCTCATAGGATTCCGGCTCTATCATATTTACACCGGCAATATTGAGACGCTTTAAGGATTCCGCCTTCTCACCCCTGGTTACCGTGTAAATGATCCCCTTATCGTCTATCGCCATATTATCGGGTGTCGCAGGGATATTGCTCTGCATCTTGGCTCTCTGGGCATCGGTCAGGACCGCTCTCCAGATGATCCTCCAGATCGAGGTGTCGGTACTGTTGGTACCGAAGTATCCGAGGAAGGTTCCGTCCTCTACCGGACTGATCTCGACGATACCGTTCGTGTTGGATTCGCAGATGATGTACATCGTACCCGAGGAGTTTACAACGATCTTCAGCGGCTTGAAATCCTGACCGTCGCCGTACATCGCTTCAACGGGTTTGGTGTAGCTGTTTATCAGCTCTCCGGCTGCATTGAACACCCAGATCGTCTTGGCGTCGCGGTCGGCTATATAACAGGTTTTATCAGCCGTTACAAACATACCGCGGGGACCCTGCAGGATTCCTTCGCCGAATGTCATCACAAGTTCATACTCATTGTCGGATACAACCACCCTCTTGTTTCCGCTGTCGAGGATATACAGGCTTCCGTCTTCCATCAGTGAAAAATCGGTCGGTCCCACAAGCGTTTCCTCACCGATCTTGGTGATCGTTGTATACGGCAGATAAGCTGTCTGCGTGGGAGATACAGAGCCGTAGCCGTCAACGGTGTAGGTCTTGTACGGCGCATCTGCCCTGGCCTCAAGCGGGGCTGCAGTGCCGCACAGCATGAGTATGGCAAAAGTAAATGCCAGTATGATTCGTAGTTTTCCCTTTTTCATATCTACCTCATTTACAGATCGGATCATTTACGAAACAGGCTTACATGAATTAATCCGGTAACTTTTTAAGATCGATGAGCCTTTTATTTGATACCCGAGTATGCCATCGTATTCATTACCTGTCTCTGCAGGATACAGAACA
>JAILIQ010000276.1 GCA_024695205.1 Lachnospiraceae bacterium | reverse complement strand
CGCACAGTACGGCCGTGAGGGAGCGGATGAACTTGTATTTCTTGATATAACCGCGTCCAGCGATCACCGCGATACCGTCGTTGATATGGTGGAACAGGTCGCAAGACAGGTATTTATACCTTTTACGGTCGGCGGCGGTATCCGCACGACAGATGATTTTAAGGTCATATTGCGTGCCGGAGCCGATAAATGTGCCGTTAATTCCGCTGCTATCGACAATCCTTCACTTATCAGCGAAGCTGCCTCTAAATTCGGAAGCCAGTGCGTTGTTCTTGCAATAGATGCCAAGAGAAGGGCTGACGGGTCGGGCTGGACCATTTATAAGCACGGAGGTCGGCTCGATATGGGAATTGATGCTGTGGAATGGGCGGTTAAAGGCGTAAAGCTCGGCGCCGGCGAGATCCTTCTTACAAGCATGGATTGCGACGGAACAAAAGCGGGGTACGATATCGAACTTACCAGAGCAGTCTCGGAAGCAGTTGATGTACCTGTGATCGCATCAGGCGGTGCAGGCACTATGGATCATTTTTATGATGCCCTGACTGCCGGAAAGGCAGATGCAGTGCTTGCGGCAAGTCTTTTCCATTTCCGGGAGATCAAGATCCGGGACCTGAAGGAATACCTTAATGATAAAGGCATATCTGTCAGAAGGAGTGCTGTATGAAAAGGTTTATTTTACAAAAAACACTGGTAATGATGATGATCACGGCATTGTTACTTGTTGTATTTTCGCCTCGCGAAGCCGAAGCCGCCAAGGTTAAGCTCAATGTATCGAAAAAAACGATCTACATCAGTAAATCGTATACCCTGAAGCTTAAGAATGCTTCGGGCGCTGTTGAATGGAAATCATCCAAGCCCGAGATCGCAAAAGTCAGCCAGGAGGGTGTTGTAAGAGCTTTAAATGTCGGAAAAACCACGATCAGCGCTGTTTACAAAAATAAAACATATAAATGCAAGATCACTGTCAAAAAGCTGAAAGCGACATATGATGCCGATTACAATGCAGATATTAAGCTTGAGTCCGGAGTATACGATAAGGATAACAAGCTCGTAAAATCCTGGGCGGATATGGTTTATGACGGCGATGTTGAGATGAATGACGGTATACTCGTTTCATACTGTGATGTAAGCGACGGTGTAAAGCTGAGGATCGACAATACCGTTACCGATATTGCTGCTCATGCATTTTCCGAAAGTGAACTCGTAAGGATCGCAATACCCGAATCAGTCGCAACTATCGGAAGCTCAGCCTTCGAATGGTGCACTTATCTTGAAAAGATCACACTGCCGGCATCCGTTACATCGATAGAGCAGTATTCGTTCAGCAACTGTACGAGCCTTAAAAGTATCTCGATACCGACATCGGTCAAGACGCTCGGACAGGCAGCATTTTCAAACTGCAAGGTCTTAAAGTCGATAAAACTGCCGAAAGCGATCAAGGTTATCAATGACTGGACCTTTATGAACTGTGCTAAATTAAAGACCGTAACACTTTCATCGGCCACAACCGAGATCGGTATGGGGGCATTTAAGGGCTGTGGCACCATGTCCAAGATCAGTATCCCGAAAACAGTTACCGATATAGGGATCGCTGCATTTGACGGGTGTGGGAAGATCTCCAAGGACCTTCAAAAGCAGATCAAGAAGATCAATCCGGCAGCTCTGAGTATGTAAGTGTTTTTTGGGGATGTATAATATCAGGCGACGGCTTTAATAAATAGTATCCCGGTCCGTTTTACATAAGCAAATTGCTCAGTAAGACGGACCGGGATATTTTCGTTCATAACTGGTATGTAATTATATTCAGGCCTTATTCATATTTTCATTGAGTTTTTTCATTGCGGTAGAGAGCATCAGTTTGATACGGTTCAGCTGGTTAACTTCGCTGGCTCCGGGATCGTAGTCTACCGCAACTATATTGGAGTCGGGGTAGCGCCTGCGAAGCTCCTTGATAACACCTTTTCCGACTATATGGTTCGGAAGGCATGCAAACGGCTGTGCGCAGACAATGTTGGGAGCGCCGGCTTTGATGAGTTCGATCATCTCACCTGTAAGGAACCAGCCTTCTCCGGTCTGATTACCGTTGCTTACGATAGGAGAAGCATATTCTGCAAGTTCTTCGATCCTTGCGGGAGGATCGAAACGCTTGCTCTGTTTAAAGGCATCGACCGAGGCTTTTCTGGCTTTTTCCATGATCTTGATGGCCCAGCCATTGGCAACGGCCGATTTTTTGCTCTTTCCGAGGTAATCATGCTTGAAGAAATTATCGTAAGAGCAGTAGAGCAGGAAGTTTAAAAGTTCGGGAACGATAACCTCGGCGCCTTCCGCTTCAAGCTGGTCGATAAGGTAATTATTTGCCGCAGGCATAAACTTGACAAGGATCTCGCCTACAATACCAACGCGGGGCTTGCGTATCGTCTCATCAAGAGGCAATTCTTCAAAATCTTTGATTATACCCTTAATATTTTTATTGAACTCATGCCAGTTGATAACGGTACCGATACCGTGTTTCATAAGAGAAGCATTACAGATATCGAGCCACTTCTTATGTAGCGCATTGGCGGAACCGGGAACGGCTTCATAAGGACGGGTACGGTAAACGACTTTCTGGAATACATCGCCGTATATCAGAGCCTGGAAGGCTTTCGCAATAAGAGAGGGAGTGTACTCCATACCCGGATTCTTCTCAAGCCCCTGGGCACTGATCGAAATAACCGGGATCTGGCTCATTCCGGCTTTTTCAAGAGCACGTCTGATGAAACCGATATAATTCGTGGCACGGCAACCGCCGCCGGTCTGTGTGATCAGCAGGCCGACCTTGTTAAGGTCATATTTGCCGGAATTAAGCGCAAGCATCATCTGTCCGACAACCATCAAAGAAGGATAGCAGGCGTCGTTATTTACGTATTTTAAGCCTTCATCTATAGCCTCCCGCCCGTCGTTGTCAAGGACTACAAAGTTGTAGCCTTCCGACTGGAATGCTGTTTCGAGCAGTGAAAAATGTATGGGTGACATCTGAGGAGCAAGAACGGTATAGCTGCTCTTCATTTCCTTTGTAAATATCGCTCTGTGGTGAGCGGAGGAATGTATCTGAGCCTTGATCCCGTTACGTTCCCTTTCCTTTACGGCGGAGAGAAGCGAACGGATCCTGATCCTTGCGGCACCTAGATTGTTTACTTCGTCGATCTTCAGGACAGTATATATCTTTCCGGACTTGGTAAGGATATCGGCAACACCGTCGGTCGTTACCGCATCAAGACCGCAGCCGAAGGAATTGAGCTGTACAAGCTCGAGCCTCTCATTGGTGCGGACATAGGAAGCTGCGGCATAAAGTCTGGAGTGATACATCCACTGATCAACAACGATCATCGGACGGTCAACCTTCCCGAGATGGGAGACTGAATCCTCGGTAAGAACGGCAACTCCGTAGGAGTTGATCATTTCGGGGATTCCGTGATTGATCTCCGGGTCGAGATGATAAGGACGTCCCGCAAGAACGATACCGCGTCTGCCCGTTTCTTCAAGATATTTAAGTGTTTCCTCACCCTTCTTCATCATGTCCAGACGGGCATTTTCAAGCTCGGTCCAGGCTTCGTGAGCGGCTTTTTTCACTTCGTCGGCGGTGAAATTATTATAATATCTGGTCGTTTTGTCGGTAAATATCTGAACAAGACGGTCGGACAGTATCTTCTCGGATTCGAAGGACATGAAGGGATCATCAAAAATGATCGAGGGGTCCTTAAGCTCTTCGACATTGTTCTTGATATTTTCACCATAAGAGGTTACGATCGGGCAGTTATAGTGATTGCCCGATTCTTCCTGCTCAATGCGTTCGTAAGGTATGCAGGGATAAAAGATGAATTTTATTCCCTGCGAAAGAAGCCACATGATGTGACCGTGCGCAATCTTGGCAGGATAACACTCGGATTCGCTCGGAATGGATTCGATACCGAGCTCATAGATCTTCCTTGTACTTAACGGTGAGAGAACGACCCTGTAGCCGAGCTTCGTAAAGAAAGTATGCCAGAAAGGATAGTTCTCATACATGTTAAGAACACGGGGAATGCCTACGGTACCGCGTTTGGCTTTTTCCACAGGAAGTGATTCGTAGTCAAATACGCGGTGAAGCTTATATTCGAAAAGATTCGGGATATTATCCTTGTTCTTTTCCTTACCGATACCTTTTTCACAGCGGTTTCCGGAAACAAAACGTGTCCCGTTGCTGAATTTATTGATCGTAAGAAGACAGCTGTTGGTACAGCCCTTGCAGCGTGTCATCGAGGTTTCGTAAGTCAGCTTGCAGATCTCGTCATATGTGAGCATAGAGGTTGCGCTGCCGTCATAATCGCGTCTGGCGATAAGAGCCGCTCCGAATGCGCCCATGATCCCGGAGATATCGGGACGTACCGCATCCGCGCCGAGGATAGTCTCAAATGCGCGAAGGACCGCGTCATTATAGAATGTACCACCCTGAACAACGATGCGCTCTCCGAGATCTTTGGGATCGGCAACCTTGATAACCTTGTAGAGGGCGTTCTTTATTACCGAATAAGCAAGACCGGCGGAAATATCGGCTACTGTAGCGCCTTCCTTCTGAGCCTGCTTAACCTTGGAATTCATGAATCCCCGTAGATACGATAAAACTTCTCGTTCATCTCGTTGATGTCGAGGCAGAAGGTGTTGCGCGACTTAATGGGCATCATATCCCTACGCTCCAGTTCCTTGTTCACGATCACCATCAGTTCTTCACGAGTAGCGAGCTTTTCGCACTGGGTTCAGCTCCCCTGCCCCGTTATATCGTTG
>JAILIQ010000203.1 GCA_024695205.1 Lachnospiraceae bacterium | reverse complement strand
TGCAACGGACCGGTCGGCGCAGCGGAATACAGCTGCGATCATCGAAGCGGCAACGGGAACGCTTTCCAATGAACGTCTCACGCACAATTATACGAGTGTGAGCGCCGGATACAGCTTTCCCGAGTACACCGGAGACGATGTTGTGATCAGGCTTTCGGAATGTATCGATGACGCCGGCAGATCATATTTGTTGAGTGATCCTTCTAAAGAAATATTTTCAGCAACCGGTACTTTAGCGGAAACATATCCCGCAGCCGCCGTTTCATCATATCAGGATGCTACGGTAAGGGTTGAAGCGGGTGATTCATTTACACTGAATATTAATGTACCGAAGGACGGCCAGTATTTCATCGGAGTCGATTATCTTTCATATGATGAGTCGATCCTTCCGATCGAGCTGGCGATGACGGTTGACGGTGAATATCCCTTCTACGAGATGCGCAGCCTGAAATTCGAAACCACATGGGCTTCGCGTGATGAAAAGAGCATAGACCGGTACGGCAACGAGATCGTAGTAATGCCCGACAAGCTCAAAAGATGGGAATACAAGGAGCTTTCGGATGCGGGTTACAGGTATTCCGGGCCGTTAAAGGTCGAGCTTTCCGCAGGTGAGCACCGTATCGGGATCGGCGTCACGGAAGGACATTTCCTGATAGGCAATCTGAGACTGGTCGCTCCTTACAAAACCGCGAACTACACCGGATCGCAGGCTGCGGACGGAGATGCGCTGATCACTATTGAAGCCGAGGATTTTTACCTCAGAAATGATTCTTCGATACATGCGATCGGTGAATATGACACTGCGATAACTCCTACATATCTTAAGGAAACAAAGCTTAACACGATAGATGAAGCGAGCTTCAATGAAGCGGGGCAGACGATCACATACCGTTTCAATGCCGAAAAAGCAGGATATTACAATATCGCGCTGAATTACAGGCAGTCGGAGAAGAACGGTTTTCCCGTGTTTGTAAACTACAGGGTGGATGGTAAGATCCCCAATACGGAATTTGAAAATTTCCCGATGCGGTATACGACAAAATATACAACATCAACTCTTGCCGACAGCAATGGCGATCCGCTGAGCGTATATCTTGAGGCCGGGGAGCATACGATCTCGATGACGATCAGCTCGGATCCGATCAGATACGCGCTTGAGGAAGTTGACAGGCTGATCAGCGAGATAAGCGATCTGTCACTTGAAGTTAAGAAGGTTGCCGGAACCAATAAGGATAAATACAGGGATCTGAGGATCACCAGATATATCCCCGGTGTGGCCGAAACCATGCAGGACTGGGTTGACAGACTCTATGATATCACGAAAAAAGCAGGAACATATGTCGGGACCGACAATCCCGAGAAGGTAGCGGCTTTCTCGTATCTCCTGATCGCAGCCAAGCAGCTCAGGACCCTGGCTGAAGAGCCCAATGATCTGGTTTACAGGGTTGATGAGCTCTCAACCAGCTCCAATTCGATCAATACACAGATCGCCAACTTTGTCGATCTGATCAATGACAACAATTTAGCGATCGACAGGATCTATATCTACCAGAACGGCGCGAAGCTGCCCGGCGGACTCGGATTCTTCGCTTCGATCAGACAGAAGATCGGAAGATTCTTCTATTCCTTCTTCGGTCAGTCATATTCCTCGAGTAATACAGATCCGTCACATGTTCAGGTGTGGGTAAACCGCCCCCGCCAGTATGTCGAGATCATGCAGAAGATGATCGACGACAGCTTTACTCCTCATACGGGCATACAGGTGGATCTGTCACTGATGACGGACGCCCAGAAGCTGATCCTTTCAAACGCTTCGGGAGACACGCCAGATATCGCAACGGGGATCAATTATTCGATACCTTTTGAGCTTGCGATCAGAGGCGCATTGGTAGACCTGACGAAATTTAAGAACTATAAGGAAGTGTTCGGCAGATACAGCGACGGTATCCTTGTTCCTTCGGTGGTAGGAGACGGGCTTTATTCACTCCCCGAGACAATGAACTTCTACGTGCTCTTCTGCAGGACCGATATACTCGACAAGCTCGGACTTGGCGCTCCGGATACCCTTGATGATCTGATAGCGATGCTGCCGGATCTGCAGATGAGAGGACTGAATGTATTTTACCCGTCTGCGTCAATGTCGGGAATGAGAAACTTCCATGCGACAACGCCGATCGTTTTCCAGAACGGAGGCGTGCTGTACGGAAAAACAGCACTTGAGCTGATGCTTGACAGTGAAAAAACCGTATACGGTTTTACGGAACTTACGGAACTGTTTACACTGTACGATCTTCCGGTCGATGTCCCGAACTTTTACCAGCATTTCAGAAACGGAGATCTGGCAATGGGCATCGCGGATTTCAACTCCTACAACCTGATCCTCAATGCTGCACCCGAGATCGCAAATGCATGGTCGATCGCTCCGATCCCCGGTGTTTATGATGCTTCGACCGGCAGAGTGAACAGATTCATGTCGGGCGGAGCCGAATCGACGGTAATGTTCTCCTCAAATGATGAGCGTGAACAGCAGGCGTGGGATTTCATGGACTGGTGGTCATCAACCGCCGTCCAGGCCGAATTCGGACAGATGCTCCAGATCATGTACGGAGATGAGTACATCTGGCCGACGGCCAATCTTGAAGCCTTTAAGCTTCTGCCTTATCCGACTTCCGATAAGGATATCATACTTGAGCAGGCCGGGGCGATCCTCGAAGCTCCGAGACTTCTCGGCAGCTACATGCTCGAGCGCGAGATGAGCAACGCATTTAACGATATCGTCGTTAACGGAGACACGGTAAGATCGAGAGTCGATGACGCGGTCAAGGTGATCGACCGCGAGGTCAGACGCAAGCTTGAGGAATTCGGATACATCGATCAGGACGGCAATGTACTTGAAACCTACTTCATTCCGTCGGTAGAGCGTGTAAGAACAATATTGGAGAAATAAAGCCTTTTCCTAAGATCAAGAGGTGTTTCGAAAATGTCAAAATACAGTAAATTATCAAGAGCGGGACGACAGTCCAATGTCGGAAAACGCATGCATTCGAACTCGAACGGCTACTGGTTCGTGCTTCCGTATGCACTGCTGTTTACGGTGTTCATCTTAGCCCCGGTCATAATGGCGGTGATCCTGTCATTTACGAATTTCAACGCGATACAGTTTCCGCGCTTTGTAGGGTTCTTAAACTACATCAACCTTATCACGAGCGACGATACATTCATGAAATTCGTGCTTCCGAACACGGTCAAATATGCATTGATAGTCGGTGTCGGAGGGTATGTGCTTTCATTCCTGCTGGCCTGGGCGCTTGCTAACCTGCCGAAGGGATTAAGAACGGTATTTGCCCTGATCCTGTATTCGCCGAGTATGACGACCGGTGTTGCGATGGCGGTGCTCTGGAAGATCATGTTCACAGGCGACCAGACAGGCTACATCAACAGCTGGCTGATGAGCATAGGGGCGATCGATGAGCCGATCATATGGCTCGTAAATGCCAACTATCTTCTTCCGATAGTCATCATCATCGGTCTGTGGTCGAGCATGGGCGTTGGCTTCCTGTCGATCCTCGCAGGTCTTCTGAATGTGGATGAATCGCTTTACGAAGCAGCTGCGATCGACGGTGTAAAGAACCGTTTCCAGGAAATGATCTATGTTACGATACCCAGCATGAAGCCGCAGATGCTCTTCGCGGCGGTAATGCAGATCGTAGGAGCCTTCCAGAACGGTACGATATCAACACTGCTCGCGGGCAATCCGACTCCGGGTTATGCCGCACAGCTTATTGTAAATCATGTTGAGGACTACGGATTTATCAGATACGAAATGGGATATGCGGCGGCCGTATCGGTTGTTCTGCTTCTCATAGTCCAGATATTCTCGAAACTGTCGAACCGTCTGTTCGGAGAGAGAGAATGAATATATCCCTTACCTGAAAGCACAGCATACAGAAGATGAGGTGAATACACATGGCTGCTTACAAAGGGCATCAGATGAATCCCGACAAGTTTGAAAAAAGCCAGATCAAGATAGTCCTGCTGGTCCTTCCTCTGGTTATAATCACTGCAATACCCATTATTTTCATATTCTTCCACGCGTTCAAGCCCATGGAGGAGCTGTTCGCGTTTCCTCCGAAGTTTATCACGACGCACCCCACTCTTGATAACTTCCGTAAGCTGATGAAGGCTTCCCGCAGCGCGGGCATCCCCATCAGCAAATACATATTCAACAGTATTTTCATTACCGTGGTCGTTGTCTTCGGCTCGCTGCTGTTTTCGACGATGGCTGCCTACTCCCTTTCGAAGCTTCGTTACAAGGGCAGGCTCACGATGATGAAGATCAATCAGATAGCACTGATGTTCGTATCCTGCGCGGTCATGATCCCGAGATACCTGATAGTGAACAAGCTCGGCCTCATAGATACGTTTTTTGCCCAGATACTGCCTCTTATGGCACTGCCTGTCGGACTTTTCCTGATCAAACAGTTTGTGGACCAGGTGCCCGATTCGCTGATAGAGGCCGCCTACATGGACGGCGCCAGGGAATGGACGATCTACCTGAAGGTCATCCTCCCCTTGATCAAGCCGGCCATCGCAACCGCCGCGATACTTGTTTTCCAGCAGGTATGGACGAATCTTGAGGCATCCAACTATTACATTAACGACGAGTCGCTCAAATCACTTGCGTTTTATATGAGCACCCTTGCAAGCGGGTCGACATCCAATACCGTAGCGGGGCAGGGAATCTCCGCAGCGGCATCGCTGATCATGTTCCTTCCGAACCTG
>JAILIQ010000201.1 GCA_024695205.1 Lachnospiraceae bacterium | reverse complement strand
TGTTCTCGGAATAGTTTCCGTCAGCACCGACGGTTCCCTTGTATATCGCATTGGGAGCTATTTCCGATAAGGGCCTGTTCTCAGTTTTATCGATCAGGATCCAGTTACCGCTGTCGATAACGATCCCGTTCTCATCGGTATATCTGTATTCCATTCCCTTGACTACGGGTATTGCCATTAATGAGTCATTTACCGTGATCTTGGGAGCTGCTGTTTTCTTGGGGATAGTAAGATTGACTTCCTTGCCGGGTCTTAATCCGCCATCGGTGCCCGATCCGTTTTGGGGTGCAAGTCTAAAGGATATTACCGCACCGTTTGCGATCATGCTGCTGAAAATGCGCTGGAGCTCTTCGGCCGAACCTGCGTTATTCCACTGATAACCGTTCTTTTTCTTCCATTGTACAGCTCTGCCTTCATCGTTCAGATACTTTACAAGTCCGGTAGCAGCCTCATATGTAACCTTGAATTTGTTGTTCTGTTTCGGAATAACGATCTGCACAGGCTCCGTAGAAGCATCACCTTTTATCGAAAGTGTATAATCCTTTGAAGGGGATATCCATGAAATGTCAAAAGCGATCGTACCGTCGTTTGACTTGGCGGTCGGAACGTAATCCCATTTTTTCATCTTCCCGTCGGAAATATAGACTCTGCTGTCTTCTCCCGTCAACCGGACCTTAATAAGGCTTTTGTCGTAATCCACTTCGGTAATGCTGATGCCGCTATGTGCACTTGCGGGAATACGAACGTAAAAAAGAATGCCGATAAAAACACCAAGACATAATACCGACATTTTCAGAAGAGATTTGATTGATCTATTATTAATTCCGGTCATATAACACTCCATTATCAGCTGTATTCGGGATCCTTAACATGGAAATGACAATCGGATCATCATTCTCCCGGATCGCTCCGTAAAGTTACCTGCCATCTGTAGATTATATCGGTCTTTTCAAAATAAATCATAACCTTTGGGGATCATTTTTTCAACCCGCTCCCAATGATATTTCACGCACATATTTTTGAAATTTCGTATGTTCTTTTTTATGAAAATGTAGTAAAATAGTCTGCGGTCTTTTATGCCTTAAATTTTTATATATTGTGAGGATCATCATGCTTTACCTGTTATTTCCGGAAGATCATATGCTCTGGCTGACATTCGCCGCTGTCGTGATCTCATTTCTACTGACTTTTGTGCTCACGCTTACCTTAAAGTCCAAGCTCCCCACCGATATCGGGCGGGCATTTGCGGTCAACGCACTCGCAGCCAAGGGAAAGCCCAGAGGAGCCGGGATCATTTTCGTATGCACTTCCGTGTGCCTTATGTTTCTTTTCATGCCGCTGACCGCGGAACATGCCATATATAACGTGCTGCTGATCCTTGCGATGCTGAGCGGTTACCTTGACGACGCATCAAAATCGCCCTGGGGAGAATACAAAAAAGGACTCATAGATCTGCTGATCTCGTTCTTTATTGCATTTACGTACGTTATGTACAACGGCTCCGCGATCCGTCTGCTTGTGATCGGAACCGAAGCCACCCTGCCCGTATGGCTTTACATCATTCTGGGAACGATCCTTGTATGGGCCTCTATCAATGTTACCAACTGCACGGACGGCGTCGACGGACTCAGTTCATCCCTGTCGATCATAAGCCTGGGCGGTTTTGCCTACGCCATGACAGAACTCGGCTCGACTGATTACAGGCCTGCGGTTCTGATATTTGCCGCTGCGATAGCCGCATATCTGATCTTTAACGCAAGCCCCTCGATACTCCTGATGGGAGACGCGGGCTCACGTGCGATCGGTGTATTTTTTGCGATCTGTGCAATGAAGACCGGTGCCCCGCTGCTATTTATCCCTTTATGTCTGGTATTTATCATCGACGGCGGATTAGGGCTCATCAAGGTTGCGCTGCTTCGTTTTTTAAAGATCAGGATACTTGTCAATACACGTACACCCATTCACGACCATATGCGTAAAAACAAGCTCTGGTCCGATACCCATACCGTTATCAGATTTGCGGTGTTCCATCTGTTCATAGTGTTTGTATCAATGTATCTGCTGTTTGTGATATAGCTTTTTATGACAAATCCACAGCACTATTTAAGATTGACAAGACATCCTTTTAAACATATTATTTTGTAGAATGTGTTAAAATTTTATTTTCGACAGCTGATACCCGTGCTTAGGGCCGGATGAACGTTTTTTGTGGCTCCGGCATGAGGTAAGATAATTTTTTGATCCGGGATATTTTGTTCATTACCGGATTTCAGGGAGGTACAAATTGAGAAAGAAAAATCTGATGCTGCTGCCGGTTATTATGGCAAGCGCTCTTTTGATGTTTGGCTGCAAAGACAAAACCGGATCCGGTTTATCTTCAGATCCCGCCGTAACATCAGCAGCACCTACACAACAGGCTTCCGACGGAGCAGGCGGGGATACACGGACTCCCGACAACGGAAGGAACCCCGGCGACTGGAACGGGCAATGGAATCCCGGCGGAACCGTTAAGCCTACCGAGGGTCCGCTTATTACGCAGCTTCCTTCCAAAGATGAGAATAAACAGACCGCCGATACCAATCCAAGCGCTTCTTCCTCAAAGCCTGTTGAAGTAAGGCTCGGTTTCGGCGAAGACGGCAATTACGCCTTTGGTGAAAAAAATTCCTTCTATACTCATGATGTAAAGCTTACGATCACGGCACCCGAAGGAAGTACGATCTATTATACACTTGACGGTACGATCCCAAACAGTGAGAGCAATGTATACAGCGAACCCCTTACTTTCAAAGCTCACGGAAGCCGTTTCCCGGAAGCTACGATACTTCGTGCAAGAGTTATGGATAAGGACGGCCGCTGGTCCAAGACCGCTGCAAGAACCTATCTTGCAGGTACCAAGCTTGACGGTCGTTTTTCAACGATAGTCGTATCCGTAAGCGGCGATCCCAAAGAGCTGCTCGAAGGACCTGACGGTATTTTCTACGGAAATAACTGGGAACAGCGCGGCAGAGACAGCGAGCGTATGGTCTATATCGAGGCCTGGGAACCTGACGGAACGAACATTTTCGAACAGTACGGCGGCGTCCGCGTATACGGAGGATATTCACGCCGTGCAACGATCAAATCGATGAAGCTGTTTGCCCGTAAGTCCTATGACGAAGAGAACAAGAACTTTAAGTTTTCCCTCTTCAATACCAAAAAGCTTGACGGTTCGGATAAGATCATCAAAAAGTATGACAAGCTTGTTCTTCGTAACGGCGGTAATGACAATATGTTTGCATTCGTGCGTGACGAGCTTGCCCAGCGTCTTGTGGAAAAGGCCGGATTTGACTGCTTCGAGGCGGTCATTCCCGCTGTAACATATTTTAACGGCAATTATTACAATTTCTACTGGATGCATGAAAACTATTGTGACAAATATTTTAAAGAGAAATTCGGTGATGCCGAGGGTGAATTCGTAGTTCTTGAGGGAACCGACCAGGAAAAAGCCGCTGAAGATGATCCTCTCGCTCAGAAACTTGTTGATGAATACAACCGTGCATACAATGATTTCATTGCCTCAGATCTGACTGATGACGCTGTTTACGAACATCTCCGTGCTTTCATGGATGTTGAGGATTACCTGAATTTCTTCGCATGGAATATCTGCATAAACAACTGGGACTGGCCGAATAACAATTTCAAATGCTACAGGTACGTTGAAGCTTCTGCGTTCGACCTTGCCCGGGAAGGTGCTGCAGTCACTCCTTCAACCAAGTATTATGACGGACGCTGGAGATACCTGCCCCACGATATGGACTACACATGGGGATTGTACGGCCAGGATAAATGTATGGCCAATTACAACACCCTGCGTGTCGTAATGAACCCCAACAACGTCAGATACTCTCCTCTGTTCACGAAGCTGATGGAGAGAGCCGACTGCAGGAAGTATTTCAGGGATAAATGCTATGAGTTCTGCAACGGTGTCCTGACGGAAGAAAGCATCATCAATACATATTATGAGCTTCATGAACAGCGCGCCGAAGAACTCCATCATTATTATGATTTTCTTGAAAGAATGCGCCGTCTCGGTGAGGACAGCCTTTGGGCTTCAGAGGATCTTCTGAGCGGATATGAGGATGAGATATTCAGATTCGCAAAAGAAAGAACCGGATATGTATTCAGATATCTTGATGAATTACTGCCTGAGATCACCGGCGGTGAAACAGAGTAAAACACAGGAAGCGTAACGTTTTCCCGGTTTTGCGATATCTTATAAACAGAATTGAATAAAGGCTTTCGTATCGGAGCTGTACCGATACGAAAGCCTTTTTGATTTTTACATTTCTACCGTGATCTCATTCACGTCCTTAAGGATCGCTTCCCTGATAAGAAGTCCGTCGATTGCCTGTCCGTTGACTGTGATCTTCTTAACACCGTGTTCGCTTCCTCCGGGATTCTGTACGGTTATGTTAAGCTGCTTCCCGCGGAAATTCTTCTTCATTGTGAAGCTCTTCCACTCCGAAGGTATCGAAGGATCGATCACAAGACCATCCGCTTCGGGATTGAGTCCGAGGATACCTTCCGTTGTTCCTACCATAACAGTTGATGCCGTACCGGTAAGCCAGTGTACATGTGCCCTTCCCGCAAACGGACTGTCCTTGCCTTCAACAAACTGACCGTAAACATAAGGTTCAAGCGCACGTTTCTCGGCATTATCGTTATATGCCGCAGGAGCTGCTTCTCTCCAGTATTTATAAGCACGATTACCGTGTCCGAGCTTGGATTCGGCAAGTATCAGCCAGCCCTGAGGCTGTGAGAAGATACCTGCGTTTTCCTTTACGCATTTGTTGAAGCAGGTCATCAGTGCACCGTCAAAGTCGTGATTCTCGTAAGGAGGATACATTACCATCGCGCCGTAAGGTGTGTTCAGTTCTCTCTCAACACTGTCAAGAGCCTTCTCCTGACGGTCTTTCGGTCCGAATCCGGAGATTACGGCCCATGACTGTGGATTGAGCCACATTGAAGCCTCAGGATCGTCACGTTTGCCTATAATGACGCCGTCCTCCTTGTAGCCTCTGATGTAACGGTCCTCGTTCCAGCACTCGCTGAGTATCTTTTCAAGTTCTGTATTGATACCGTCAAGATAATTGATGTACCCGGTATCATTCTTGATCTCGGCATATTTGCGAAGTATCTTGACCGCATATACAAGCTGGAATGCCACGAATGTGGATTCGCCCTTCTTGCCGAGTCTTAAGCAGTCATTCCAGTCGGCATGCAGACCGGCAGGCATTCCGTGATTGCCTCTGTTGTTCATCGAGAAGCTGATCGCACGCTTCAGATGATCGTATACGGTGCCCTTCTCGTTATTGTTGGCATAGAAGATCTCTTCATCAAGGAAACCGATATTACCGCTTTCGGAAATATACTTGTAAACGGTAGGGAACAGCCAGAGCGCATCATCAGCTCTGTAGCTGGGATGTCCCGTCTCCTTTACATAAGCGGGATCATCGGGAGTATTCTCCTGTCCGGGCTTATGAGTATATTTTACAAGAGGAAGTCCCGCACCGTTCGTAACCTGGGCGGAAAGCATGAATCTGATCTGATCCGCAGCCATCTCAGGGTCAAGATGAATGATACCCTGAATGTCCTGTACGGTATCCCTGTATCCGAAGCCGTTTCTTAAACCGCAGTACTGGAATGATGCGGCTCTTGACCATGTAAATGTGATGAAACAGTTGTAAGCGTTCCATACATTGACCATGTTGTTGAAATCTTCATCGGGTGTGCAGACCTGAAGGTTTTCAAGCTTGGAGTGCCAGTAGTTTTTAAGTTCTTCAAGTTCCTTTTCAACAAGACCTGCGGTCTCATATTTTTCGATCAGTTCAGCAGCGATCTTTTCGGGCTTCTGGGCAAGGATATAGGTAAATACCTTGGTCTCGCCGGGATTGATCGAAATATCGGTCTCAAGCGCACCGCAGGAGTTGTCGCAATAATTCAGATCGCCTTTTAAGCCTTCCTCGATGCCTATGGGATTCGCATAGCTTCTGTAGGGGCCGACGAATTTGTCTCTGTCTCCGCAATAAGCGGTGACCTTCTGCCTTGCAAGTCCGAGAAAACGCTCATTATTGGGATTATGGAAATTCTCGTTCTGTTTTTGCAGAATGAATTTATCCCTGAAATATGTATGTGTTATGAACAGTGTATACTGAAGATTTACCTGATCCTGCTCATAATTGTTCTCATTTACGAATTCGCAGTATCCGGTCACAGCAAGGTTTCTTACCCTGTCACTGTTGTTGGTAAGCTCAAGATGCCATACCTCATGAGTGCCGTTAAGCGGAACATAATATGTTGTCCTGGCAGCTATGCCCCTGTACTCCGAAGATATAACGGTATAAGCCGTTCCGTGGCGGCATTCGGACTTGTAATCCTCAAGAGGCTTACATACAGGTGCCCATGACGCAGACCAGTATTCAGACTTCTTACCCTCATTTGCATCCAGATCACGCAGATAAATATAACGGCCGGGTTGATCGGTTGCCACACTGTTGAACCTGTAACGTATGATCCTGCCGTTAGCTCCCGATTTTACGAAGCTGTAACCGCCGGCATTGTTGGAAATGATGGCTCCGTATTCCGGAGATCCCAGATAATTGGCCCACGCCGAAGGCGTATCCGGTCTGGTGATAACATACTCCCTTGCTTTTTCGTCAAAGTACCCGTACTTCATTGAAAACCTCCCCATTTTATATAATTTTGCCGAATCTTATTCGGATTTTTCCCTGTAAGTCTTACCGGACCCTTTCGTTTTTTCCTTCGGAACCGAATGTGTCTCATTCAGATTTTTTCCCTTCAAGACCGGTAAGTCTGCCGAATACTTCAGGCGACACATAAGCCTTGACAAAAATCCCGTCTTCATTGTAATCCTCGGATATCATCTGCCCGCCCTTACGTATCTGCGCAAGAAACGCCGCATTGCCGTATCCGACCGTGCCTTCGAAATACATCTTCTGCTTTCTCAGAACCGTTTCAATGGTCTCAAGCAGCTCCGGAATGCCTTCTCCTGTCTTGGCCGAGATGCTTACGCGCTCTTCGGCGATCATGTCGCGTACAGGCTCGTTCCAGAATACCATATCATTTTTGTTAAATACGGCTATTACGGGCTTATCACTGATGCCGAGCCTTCTGAGCGTATCATAGACCACATGCATCTTAACATCGGCCTCCATATCAGAAGCATCGATGACATGCAGTATGACATCCGCATATTTGGCTTCTTCAAGAGTCGAACCGAATGCCTCGATAAGATGATGAGGAAGCTTTCTGATAAATCCTACGGTGTCCGTAAACAGTACAACCTGACCTCTTTCAAGTTCACTGCATCTTGTTGTCGGATCAAGCGTTGCGAACAGCATATCCGCTTCAAGAGCCTTTGAACCGGTCAGCCTGTTCAGAAGTGTCGACTTGCCGGCATTGGTATATCCTACTATGGCTATAACCGGAACACTGCCCTTCTGACGCAGCTGTCTGGTCACGCCTCTGGAACGCTCAACCTCATCGAGCTGTCCCTTTAACTCCGCCATGCGGCTCCTGATAAGTCTTCTGTCGACCTCAAGCTTCTTCTCGCCGGGTCCTCTCATTCCGATACCGTAGCTGACACGCGACAGTGAGCTGTTGGCTCCGACGAGCCTCGAAGAACGGTATTTCAGCTGTGCAAGCTCTACCTGAAGCTTGCCTTCACTGGTTGTGGCATGCTTCGCAAATATATCAAGGATCAGCATCGTCCTGTCCATGATCTTGACGTTCAGTGCATCACTCAGGTTATTCATCTGCGCCGGAGAAAGCTCATCATCGCAGATGATCCCGTCGGCCCCTGTTGTTTTAAGCAGTTCGGCGATCTCATCGATCTTTCCTTTTCCGACATAAGTGGCCGAACTGACCGCTTCACGGTTCTGTATGATCATTCCCGATACAATCGCGCCTGCGGTGTTGGCCAGTTCTTTTAATTCAAGCAGGGATTTTTCGGTATCATCGCCGTCTCTTACGGAAACACCGACCAGAATGACTTTTTCCTGTTTTTCTTTAGTCTCAATCAGCTCTGCCAATACAGTAACCTCCGTTCATTTTCCACGGAAAACGCCTTGATGCAACTACTCTTCCGGTTGATCCCCTCCGCCGAACTGGAGTCCCAGACGTTCATACAGTCTCTGCCAGTACTGAAGCAGGGTTTCATCTTCGTCCATTGCCTGTGATATCTGTGCGGAAACATCCCTTAAAACCGCCTGAACGTCATCGTCCTTGTTCAGTTCGTCAAGCTGTGCCTCGACATCGTCATCGAGTCTTCCGAGGAATACCCTGTAATCTCCGTTTTCATCGGCCCGGACATATAGCGAATCAATTGCAAGAACCGGTGAGCTCAACGTTGCAATATTCATGTTATATGTGTAATAAACAACAAAATCCACCGGAGAAAATCCCCTCTTGACGTAACAGTCGAGAAGATCATATGAAAGAACCGTCTCAGTCTGTATCATAAGCGTCTCAACATTGATATAACCGGTGTCCGTAACTATTCCTTCGAAAGCTTCTCTTGTACAGGTAAGCTTTGCCTTCAGATAATCATCGACAAGTTTCGTGATCTTGCTGTTGGAATTCTTCTGAAGATAGTTCGGAGCCGGAGTCGGCGTCGCTTCGGGTGTCGGCGAAGGTGTAGGCTCTGATGTGGGAGTAGCCTCTGTTACAGAGGAATTCCCTTCGTCCGGCAGGTTTGTCCCCGCGATAGCCCGCTCGATCTGTTGATCGTTATTATCACTGTTACCGGTACCCGCTGACGCTTGCGGAACCGTACTGAATGATATCAGTCCGATTCCCATGATCCCCATGGTCAGCAGAACTGACAGTCTTTTATATAACTTCATTTTCTAAACCTCTTAAAACAGTAAATCTTTCCGGCAACAGACAAAACCGTTCGCGCCGGCATGATCATAAAAACATAATCATGTCACTCTATAATGACACCTACGGGACAATGATCCGATCCCATTATCTCAGGACGTATAAAGGCATCTTTTATCCTGTCATTGAGCCTTTTGGACACACAAAAATAGTCAATACGCCAACCGACATTCTTGGCACGCGCATTGCCCATATATGACCACCATGAATATGCATCTGTTCTGTCCGGATACAGATATCTGAATGTATCTGTATAGCCTTTATCAAGGATCAGGCTCATTTTTTCACGTTCCTGATCGGTAAATCCGGCGTTACCGCGGTTGCTCTTTGGATTCTTCAGATCGATCTCCTGATGAGCGACGTTCAGATCCCCGCACCATATCACGGGTTTTTTCCTATCAAGCCCGCAGACATATTCCCTGAACGCATCTTCCCACTGCATGCGGTAATCAAGCCTTGTAAGCTCTCTCTGGGAATTCGGAACATAAACACAGATCAGATAATGATCACTGTATTCAAGCGTTATCAACCTGCCTTCGTGATCGTGTTCCTCGATCCCCATCCCGTATGTGACATTCAGGGGTTCTTCTTTTGTAAATACAGCCGTACCGGAATATCCCTTCTTCTCGGCATAATTCCAGTAACACCTGTAGCCGGCAGGGGCAAAATCTATCTGCCCCTCCTGAAGCTTGGTTTCCTGTATACAGAAAACATCCGCATCCTCACCGGCGAAAAAATCGGCAAACCCTTTATTCATACAGGCCCTCAGCCCGTTTACATTCCATGAGATCAGTTTCATGTGCCAATCCTTAGTAAGTATATACTATATCGCTGTAATCAGCGTCGTCCTTTATCATCGTATATTTCTTGGAACTCTTTGAATTGTACAGGCACATATCGTATGTAGCATCGATCGTATACCATTTTTTCTTGGCGGAATCGTATACCCTGTTCCATGCATGGTATTCCTTGACGTTGGGAGTGTGGCCGGTTACGACCTTGGCCTCAACTCCGACACTTCTGAGCATTGCAGCCATCAGGCAGGAAATATCGTAGCATATTCCGAGCTTTCTGTCATAGGTGCTCATGTTGTTGGGCAGATAATAGTTGGTCGCCGCCTTGACGCTCAGAAGCTCATAATCATATGCAAAATTGGTAATGATATAATTATAGATCTTCTTGATCCTGGCAGTGTCATTCTTCGCACTCTTGGTCAGGCTCTCAGCCTTTTTGATAAAGCTGTCCTTTACTTTGTAATTGATGACCATGCTGGCGATCTCGAACACTGTTCCAAAACCTTCCTCGGTCAGATCAACCTCTTTGGTCTGAAGGACTACAGCCTTTCCGTCAGATCTTACTTTGCAGATACGTATCTTGTATTTGCCCGCTCCTTCGGTAAGCGGAACTGCGACTGTCTGTGTACCCTTCTCGAGTTTATAGTAATATCTCTGGGTATTTGTTCCTGTGGTCGTATTCTCTGCGAGAATGAGCACAGTCGTATCCTCATTGTTCGTAAATGTGATCTCTACGGTACCGTTCTTCTTGTCCTCAATACCGTCAGCGGCTTCAGAGCGGCTTACCGGTCCGTATGCAGCGAGCATGATCGCCGCACACAGCACCAATGCCATAATCCTTTTTACAGCTTTCATAGTGATTATCTCCTTTCCTTAAAGCATCAAAAACATTTTGTCAAAGCAGAATGGTAAGATTGTTAAGCCCCAGAGCATTGACATAACGTACATCCTTGGCCATTTCAAATACAAGCTTCAGGCCGAGTCTTGAGTACGAATTGTCAAAAGCATGTTTCTTGCGGTATTTTACAGGGTCAAAGCCCTTGCAGTCATCTCTGAAGCCAATTATCCATGAACCCTTTTTATCAATGACACGGAGCATCATATTATGATCCTTGCCGTCACTGAATCCATGCTGTATTATATTGCTTCCCATCTCCTCTATACACAGAGATATCTTTGAGCAAAGCTGTTTGTCCGCTCCGTGATCACTGCTGAAAATGCCTGCGCGTTCGGAAGCTTCGGTAACCTGCTCTATACTTGCAATAGGAAATTCAAGCGCATCCTCGTCATTTACTCCGAAATCGGGCTCGAGCATCGAGTAAGCGGGTGCACTGATCGTCACCTTCTTTTCCCTTACCCAGACAAGGATGCTGGTCGTGATCAGTGTAAGTGTTTCACCCACAAGGAACGCAAACCATACAGCCTTCAGGCCTCCGAGCTTATTTAAAACAAAGGCGGCCAGAACGACATAAACAAAATTCTGAAGGACCGATACAAGTTCCGACAGTCTGATCTTCTCGATACCAAGATAATAATTCTTGAACGAGGAATTGAGTGAACTAGGGACAAGGCAGAGAAGGAAGATCCTCAATGCGTAGGTTCCGAGTGTGAGCACTTCGCCCTTGTCGGAAATGAACAGTCCCATGATCCCCCGTGCAGGTATCATAAATGCCACCATCGCGATCAGATCCAGCAATATCGCATATCTTACAAATATCCTGACAAGCTCGTGCATTGAATGCCTGTCCTCTTCCACATAGAATACACTCGCAAGCGCCAGCGCCACGGTACCGATTCCCGAACCGATGGCAAAGCATATACTACCGACCGTCGAAAGTACCGAGAATACGGCAACACCATTGCTGCTTCCCGAGGAAAGCAGGATCTGGTTGACCGAGAATACCATCAGAGTATAGCAGACCTGATTGACTGCGGTAGGAATGCCGTTTCGCAGCAGCCCGGCAAGATTGCGCATCTTGAATCTTTTTATGGCAAATTTATAAATACATGACTTGGACAGAAGATATATTGCCGCCACTATAAGCGCCGCATAATAGCTCACCGCCGAAGCAACTCCCATTCCGTATATCCCGCCATCGATAACAAGGACATTCAGGAAATCCATCAATATATCGGCCACAGTCATTACAACAACCGCGATTACCAGCCTTGTCCTGTTGTTGGACAAAAGCATATAGGGTACAAGTATCTGTGAAAGGATAAATGCGGGAGCACCGAACATGAATCCTCTCAGATATTCCTTGGTAAGACGGAAAACCTCTGTACCGGCCTCTGCGCCGAGCAGCGTACAGATCGGATCCGTGAAGAAATAAACAACCAGCAGACCAATCATTGAAACAGCCAGAGCAAGCACGATCGAAGCGGTATAACAATCGTTCGTGGTCTCTTCGTCTCCTCTGGTAAGGCTCTTTGAACACACAACCTGAATGCCTGTGGACAAAAGAGCTCCGAATGCTGCAAAAATAAACAATACCGGGCTGGCAAGGCCATATGCCGCCACGGCGTCAACTCCAAGAAACTGGCCTATCATAATGCTGTCAACCAGCATACACACGGTTACCGCTGCCGACGAGATGATCTGTGCCAGCAGCATATTCTTAAATATTCTCTTAATCACTGTAAATTTCTCCGCATCGTTTCAGGACTTGTGCAGTAAGTTAATGCCGTCTCCTGATCTATCACTCCGCTCTTGACCAGTTCGAACAAACTCCTGTCCATTGTGATCATGCCTTCACGACCGCCTGAATTGATCTGGCTGTCAAACTGATGCGTCTTGTCCTCTCGTATCAACGTTCTTAATGCACTGTTGGCGTGCATTATCTCAAATGCCGGAACTACTCCTCCGGATATCCTGGGTACCAGCTGCTGTGAAACGATAGTCTTAAGTATCATGGAGAGCTGAACCCTGATCTGCTGCTGCTGGCTGGCCGGGAAGATATCGACGATACGGTCTACCGTATTGGCCGCGCCAAGAGTATGCAGTGTCGATAATACAAGATGTCCCGTTTCAGCAGCGGTAAGAGCGATCTCGATAGTCTCACGGTCACGCATCTCACCGATCAGTATAACATCGGGTGCTTCACGAAGAGCTGCACGAAGTGCGCTCGAATATGACTCGGTATCGATGGCGATCTCTCTCTGGCTTATGATACTCTTATCATGTCTGTGAAGGTACTCGATAGGATCCTCAAGCGTCAGTATATGGCAGTCACGCTCGTGATTGATCTTGTCGATAATGTAGGCAAGTGTTGTACTTTTACCGCTGCCTGCGGTTCCGGTCACAAGCACGAGTCCCTTTTTCAGATCCGCGATCTTCAGGATGCTGGCGGGTATGCCCATCGATTCAAAAGGCGGAAGTCCGAAGGGTACGGCTCGAAGTACCGCACTTATGGTACCGCGCTGTTTGAAAACATTGACCCTGAAACGCCCCGCTCCGGGTATCGATACCGCAAAGTCATCATCATTGCTGTTGATAAACTGGCTCATATCGCGGTTGGCCGTATCATACAGCTGCTGGATCCATTCACGGCAGGTTCCTGCCGAAAGACCTCTGTCCCAGTCGTATTCCAGATCATGATCACGTACGATCTGTCCGCCTATCTTGTAACATATAGGCTGTCCAACGACAAAGAAAATATCCGATGCCTTTTTCCCGACCGCGGATTTAAGCATCTCATCAAGACTGTTCATCTTTTTCCTCCAGATCAAAACAATTCTATTTCTTCTATCTCAAATCCGGTTCCGCTGTAACCGTCCATATCGTCAACCACAAGTTTATGAGAAAGAACCTGCAGATCATATGAATCAATATCCTGCATTGCGCTCATCTCAACCCTGATCGCGGAATAATCGTTCACTCTCACACTGTATGTCAGGATGCCGTCTTCAACCGTTCCGACTCCCTCAACGGATCTGAGCCTTTTTTCAAGCTCATCCTGCTGCAGACCCTTTTCCCTGCATTCCCTGAACGCAGATGCAATATTAAACCTGATCGCGTCGACCTTGGTCTCGGCGCTGTAATATTCCTGAACGGCGCTCCTTGAGGTCTTGGCGGTCTTT
>JAILIQ010000087.1 GCA_024695205.1 Lachnospiraceae bacterium | reverse complement strand
AATCATGCCCCTTGACTATCATCTGTGTTCCGACAAGAATATCTGCCTCTTCATTGGCAAAACGGGACAGAATCTCTTCATAACCGTTCTTGTTTTTTGTTGTATCCGCATCAAGACGTAATACGACAGCTTCGGGAAATGCTGCTTTTATCTGTTCCTCGACCTTCTGGGTTCCTATACCGAAGGAGCCGATATACTTTGATCCGCATTTCGGACAGACTGAAGCTAAATGCTCGGTATACCCGCAATAATGGCATACCATCGTCCGGTCATTCGCGTCTTTACCGTTATCGGACTGATGGACGGTCAGGGATATATCGCAGTGCGGACATTTTATCACGTGTCCGCATTCACGGCAGCTTATCATGCCCGAATATCCGCGTCTGTTCAGGAAAAGCATGATCTGTTCGTGTTTATTCAGCCTGTCGTTTATAAGCTCCTGTAATTTGCGTGAAAATATGCTGCGGTTGCGTGATCTTAATTCCTGTCTCATATCGACAACATGTATATCAGGCAGGACAGCGTTGTTGGCTCTGTTCATGACGGAAAAAAGCCGGATCCTGCCGCTTTTTGCCATTGTATAAGCTTCAAGAGAAGGCGTTGCGGATCCCAAGATCACGCTTGCCCCTTCCATTCTCGCCCTTTTAAATGCAACCTCTCTCGTACTGTATCTCGGCGCTTTTTCGGAAATATAGCTCCCTTCGTGTTCCTCATCCATGATGATGAGACCAAGCCTGTCAAACGGTGCAAACAGAGCGGATCTCGGCCCTATGCAGATATCGGCTTCCCCGCGTTTTATCCTCAGATACTGATCGTATCTTTCGCCGCCCGACAAACGTGAATTTATGATGGATATCCTGTCCCCGTATCGCATATAAAAACGCTTTACGGTCTGATAAGTCAGCGATATCTCGGGTATGAGCATGATGACCTGTCTGCCTTTTGCAAGGACCTCATCTATGACAGCCATATAGATCTCTGTCTTACCGCTTCCGGTAATACCGTGTATCAGATAATCCCGCCTGTTTTCATTGGAATCTGACATTTCGGAAATGATCGTATCCGCGACCTTTTGCTGTTCTTCATTCAGAACAGGCTTTACAAATCCGCTCCTGTCGGTCTGTGAAAAAGGATTCCGATATACCTGTTCGGTCCTGACGGTTATCGCACCTTCTTCTTCGAGCTTATTGATTACAGATGCCGAGATATTCAGCTTTTTCGTTGTAAGATTATAGTCCAGTCTGCCTGCATTCAGCAGCTCCTCAAGAAACCGCTGCTTCGCGACATGTTTTTTGCGTATCGCTTCACCGAGCCGTGCCCTTAATTCTTCGGGAGTTTCCTTCGGGATAATAAGCCTTAAAACATTTTCACGAACTTTTTTATTGACCGGAATAACGGTATGAAGCGCATCATTCATCGTTGATCCGAACTGCTCCTTCATCCACCATGCAAGGGCGATCATTCGTGAATCGATAGAATTCTCCCTGTCTTTAACGGATGTAATGGGTTTGATCTTCTCAGGATCGATCCTGGGTTTGTCACATATGCCGACAACATATCCGCTGATCGTGCGGCTTCCCCTGCCAAAAGGAACAATGACCGGGACTCCGGGTCTGACCCTGTCCGCAAGCCGTTCCGGTATCTCATACTGATATGTCCTGTCCAGACTTTCGGCTGAGATATCTACTATAATATCGGCATACATGCGATTACCTCCTTTCCGTCTTAATCCCGGCTGACCCGGATCGTTTACAGTTTAAGATCTTTAACTATATCCGAGATAATCTCTCTCTCGTCCATATGATACTTAACACCCTTTATCTCCTGATAGTCCTCCTGCCCTTTTCCGGCAAGAACTATCATATCCCCGTCCTTGGCGTTTTCAATACAATAGCGGATAGCATCTCGTCTGTCCGGAATGACGACATACCATCCCGAAGCCTTCCGCACACCTGAAAGGATGTCGTTAATGATATCAAGAGGCTCTTCAAACCTCGGATTGTCCGAAGTAACAACAGTCAGGTCGGAAAGCTCTGAACTTACTTCTCCCATCTCATAACGGCGTTCCTTATCCCTGTTGCCTCCGCACCCGAACAAACATACCAGTCTGCCGGGATTATATTCACGCAAAGTCTTTAAAAGGCTTTCAAGCGCCATCGCGTTGTGCGCGTAATCTATCATCAGAGAGAAACGATCACTGATCTTCACTGGTTCAAGCCTTCCAAGAACCTTGGTTTTATATATTCCCGACGTGATGCTGCTCCTGTCCTTTACTATGTGTCTGCAGACAGCGATCGCAGCCAGTGAATTATATACGTTAAATCGTCCGGGGATCGAGAGCTTTATGTGTTCTTCAAACGCACCCTTCACATCATATTCGATTCCAAGCTCTCCCTGATCATTGGTAAATCTTATATTTCGGGCGTAGATTGCATTGCCGTTACCGTTTTCATTATTTTCATCCACACTGAAGGTTTCAACTTCGCATACGGTGTTATCTTCGGAACCGGTTCCGTTTCCAAATGTTCCGCTGTTGTTTCTTCCTGCACCGAAATCTTGGGTAACCTCCCTCCAGTGAGGATCATCCATATTGGCTGCGGCATGTCTGCACTGTCTAAACAACAGGCTCTTACAATGCATATATTCGGAAAAATCCGCATGTTCATTCTCGCCGATATGATCCTGTTCGAGATTGGTAAACAGGGCGTAGTCAAAAACGATCGCAGCAGTCCTCGACTGTTTCAATGCCTGCGATGAAACCTCCATAACAAGCGAATCACAGCCTTCATCCACCATCATACGCATATATTTCTGAAGATCAAAAGGTCCCGGCGTCGTATTGTTGGTGTGGATATATCTGTCTTTGATACCGACACCGAGAGTTCCTATGATACCGGTTTTGTGTCCGTCTTCTTCAAGGATCGAACGTATCATGCCGGCGGTTGTCGATTTACCCTTGGTTCCCGTGATCGCTATCGTAAGCAGCGATCTTGAAGGATTCCCGAACCAGTTGGCAGAAAGGATCGACAGGGCTTTTCTTGAGTCTTTTACGATTATGACCGTAAGCTCCTTGTCTTCCGGAGCATACTTTATGTCAACCTCATGTTCTGCGATAACACAGGCAGCACCTTTTCTGAAGGCTTCATCGGCAAAATCATGTGTATCGTATTTAGTCCCGGAAATGCAGACAAAAGCGGCATCCTCCGGTATTTCCGCCCTGTTGTCAAAACACAGCGCACTGATGTCCTTATCGTAATCCGGACAATCCATTCCTTCCATAAATCTGTAATTTAATCCTGCAAGCAGATCCTTCAGCTTCATTTTTAACCTCCGGGAAACAAATTATCCATACAAGCAAACAAGAACTTCCCAGGCTGTCCAAAACATATACATCTTAGCAGAATCCGTATTTTCCGAGTGTTCAGCCAAACGGGTCTTTTAAAATGTATTCTGTATCTTAAAACAGTCTCAGAAGTTCTTTTCTGCGGAAATCTTTAATAATATTGGTGTAAGAGCAAATATCCAGAGCAGATCATAAAAGCATGCCTGCTCCTGCCCTGATCAGTTGATCAGTCTGTTATACAGATCTTCATACTGTCTGGCGGAATTATTCCATGAGAAATCCTGTGCCATTCCTCTGTCAATAAGCTTGTTCCACTCACGCTTTTTATCGAAGAATACCCTCTTGGCGTATCTTATGGTTGCCAGCATCTCATGCGCATTGTAATTGGCAAAGCTGAAGCCTGTACCTGTATTTTCATACTCATTGTACGGATATACGGTATCCTTCAGGCCTCCGGTCTCACGAACGATCGGGATCGTTCCGTAGCGAAGGCTCATCAGCTGGCTCAGTCCGCAGGGCTCAAACAGCGACGGCATCAGAAATGCATCGCAGGAGGCATACAGCTTATGAGAACGTTCATTGGAATAATAGATATTGGCAGAAACCCTGTCGGGATATTTCCACGCAAAATGCCTGAACAAATTCTCATACTTTTCCTGTCCCGTACCGAGAACCACTAGCTGTGTATCCTCAGCGCAGATCTCTTCGATAACGCAGTCGACAAGATCAAGGCCTTTCTGATCGGTAAGTCGAGAACATATACCGATCATAAACTTTCTGTCATCAACCGCAAGACCAAGCTCCTGCTGGAAAGCCCTTTTGTTCTTGATCTTCTCCTTTCTGAAGGTCATCGGTGAATAATTCTTGTAAATGAAGGGATCCGTTTCAGGATTGTATTCCTCGTAATCCAGTCCGTTAACGATACCGCACAGGCAGTTCGAACGGGCATTCATCAGACCGTCAAGTCCCTCGCCGTAGAACGGATACTTGATCTCTTCCGCATAACTCTTACTTACCGTTGTGACATAATCGGCATATACGATGCCAGCCTTCAGATAATTGGCATCACCGTATGCTTCAAGCTTGTCGGGTGCAAAATAATAATCCGAAAGGCCCGTGATATCCTTTATGGTCTTCTTATCCCAGATGCCCTGGAATTTCAGATTATGGATCGTCATGATGCTTTTTATTCCGCGGAAGAAATCATTTGCCTGGAAAGTATCATGAAGATATACCGGAACAAGTCCTGTCTGCCAGTCATGACAATGGATGATATCGGGTCTGAATCCGATGATCGGCAGGGCCGAAAGCGCAGCTCTGCAGAAAAATGCGAATTTTTCAATATCTTCGTAAATATTTCCGTAAGGACCCCATCCCTGGAAATAGTACTCATTGTCTATAAAATAAAACTTAACGCCCTCGTATTCTTCTTCAAGAATACCCACATACTGGTTCCTCCATGCCAGCTGCATATAAAAATGATTCAGATACTGCATCTTTGATTTGTACTCTTCACTGATGCATGCGTACTTGGGGATAATGACCCTGACATCAAATTCCTCTTTGTTAAGATACTTGGGCAGGGATCCTATAACATCCGCAAGTCCGCCGGTCTTTATAAAGGGTACGCATTCCGAAGCAATAAACAAAACATTCTTCATTTGGACGTCTTCCTCCGTGTAATTTTGTATAAATATGATTATAAACAACTCAAATTCAGCCTCTGAGCTCCTTTTTCCTTGCAGTCGAAGAACTCTTGATGTCGGCTGCAGCCTTCATGACACTCTTTGAAGCTTCTTCTCCGCCGAGTATCCTCGCAAGCTCGTCTATGATGCCCTTTTCCTCAAGCATTCCGATATGCACGACAGTCTTGTCATTTTCCACACTTTTCGCCACCTTAAAATGAGCATCCGCCATCGCTGCGATCTGGGGAAGATGTGTGATGCAGATCACCTGATGCGATCCGGCTATCGAACAGAGCTTGTCGGCTACTTTCGAAGCGGCAATACCGCTTATACCGGCGTCTATCTCATCAAATATCAGGGTATCTATGGTCTCGCGTTTTGAGAAAACGGATATGATCCCAAGCATGATCCTTGACATTTCACCGCCTGATGCGATCTTGCTCAGACTTCTGGGATTCTCTCCGGGATTGAGTGAGATCATGAACTCTGCGGTATCTATCCCGTCAGGATGCGGTTCATCCTTGTGAGTGAATCCGATCTCAAAATACACCTGATTGAAATTCAGATCCTTCAGTGCCCTGATAATATCCTTAGACAGATCTTCGGCTGCAGAAACACGAAGCCCCGACAGCTTTCTGCTGTGCTGCATCACCTTGTCGAATGCGGCGTCGACCTGGCTTTTAAGCTTTTCCGTATAGTTTTCAAAATCCTGAAGCTTGGCAAGCTCTTCCCTGGCATTTTCAAGATAATCTTTTATTTCCTGTACGCTGTTACCGAATTTGGACTTGATCCTCATTATGACCTCAAGCCTTTCATCGGTCCTTTCCAGCGCTTCTCCGCTCTCGGGCATACCTTCAAGATAATCTTTAAGTTCCCTGTAGACATCACTCATGCGCGAGTCGATCTCATTAAGCTCCTGAAGATAATCACCCAGAGACTCATCTAAAGCCTCGGCGCGTGTGAGAGATCTTATAGCCGATGATATCTTGTCGCTGCATCCGTCATTTTCATAAAGCA
>JAILIQ010000078.1 GCA_024695205.1 Lachnospiraceae bacterium | reverse complement strand
TAACTCTCTGGTAAGCGAGCAGACAGCAGTCGAGGAGCATGCAGCCAATATCGACACGCAGCTTCAAAGACGCGCGGATCTGATCCCCAATCTTGTAAAAACAGTGAAAAGCTTTGCAGAGCATGAGACGGCTGTTTTTTCCGAAGTAACCAAGGCTCGGGAGGCGCTTCTGGCTGCCCGCACGATGGGAGATAAAGCAGAGGCCGATGCGGCAGTGACAACAGCACTTGATAAGTTGGTCGCAGTTGCTGAGAATTACCCTGAACTTAAATCGGACGCTGTTTATACGCAGCTGATGGATGAGCTTGCCGGCACAGAGAACAGAATCTCCTACGCAAGAGAAGAGTACAATGCGGCGGCGGCTTCCTATAACAAGGCAATCCGCATGTTCCCGGGTTCTATATTTGCGAATATGTTCGGATTTGAAAGAGTAGACCTCTTTGAAGCGGCAGATAATGCAAAAGATGTGCCGGAGGTTGATCTGTGAGAAGTTTTCTGAAAAAGTGCGGTATCGTCCTTGCGATTTTAGCCGTAATCGATATCATTGCTACGATCTGGTCCTTTATCGATAACCGTGAAATCGCCGAAACAAGGCTCCCTGACCATACTGATGTTTTCTATGTAGAAGACTACAGCGGCGTTCTCAATGACTTTACAGAGACGGTGATCTTTGATGAAGCGATCGCATTAAACGAGGCAACGAAAGCGCAGGTATGCGTTGTTACTGTCCCAAATACGCAGGAGGATTCCCTGGAAGTATTCAGCCGAAATCTTGCAAACTATTGGGGGATCGGCGATGCGGGGCTTGACAACGGCGTGCTTCTTCTTTTTGTGACCGATCCCGATTATCCGCATGTTCGGCTTGAAGTAGGACGCGGTCTGGAAGGTGCGATCCCTGACGGCAAGGCTGGGCAAATCCTGGACGACTATGCAGTTGAAGCCAAGAATAACGGAAGATGGAACGAAGCAGCCGGTAATACGTTTGTGAACGTAGTCGCGGCAATCTATGATGAGTATGGTATTGACTATCCGGAGTCACTCGGATATTACGATTGGGATAATCCATCTGAAGAAGATGAAGCATACAATTATCAGTTTACCGATCCGACGTTCCCCGAGACGAAATATACGCCGAACACAGCAAGCCTTGGCGAGCAGTTTAATAATGCGCTGATCGACGGTTTCGCAACGACGGTTATCCTCGTGATTGTGGTTATAGGGCTCATCCTTGTATGGCTCTTTTTCTCGTTCGTTGGCCTTTCCGGAGGCGGTGGTTCCGGCGGCGGAAGAAGCTCCTATAGCGGCGGTGGCGGCGGCTACCACGGAGGAGGAGGTTCCTTCGGCGGCGGGGGTGCATCAAGATAGTAAAAAAGAGGCGTTTCTGTTGAACGCCTCTTTTGCATTGTCGGATCAATCTTCCGGTGACCAACTTGCCTGCAAATCTTCTACCACAATATTCTCATCCACTTTCACCACAACCTGGTATTCGTCTTCATACACGATCTCACCGGGGAAATTGGTATAAACCACATAATACGCATGGTTGTAACGTTCTAACAGCCATAAAAGCGGATTGATCATTTTCATCATCATTTCCGAGTTCTCTGTCTTAAAATAGCAGATCACTTTTTCCTGCCGTTTGCATTGCGGCGGCCAAGGCAGCTCCTCTGCGAACCAGGAATCGATCTCTTTGAAAAGCCCGACGTCCTCTTCATCCATCACGCCATCTGTCACCATCTGGTTCAGCATACTAAAAATGCCCTTGCCCGTCCGTGTATTGGCGGCAAGTTCTTTTCCCTGAATCCTGCAGTATTTAAACTTCACAAAAACCTCCCCGCGTTTCCTTGAAAAACGAAAATAAGCCACTGATCCAGGGTCAGTTCCTTGCATTCTTTACTTGCATCATAATCTGACAGTACGAACATTTTTACCCTCCTTTACACGTATCTCCATTGATATTTGCTTAGATCAACTCTTCCGCCAATAACCTCAACTCCTTCGGCTTCCAGGAGCCTTGCCTGCGCGCCGAGGCCGCCGAAAGCAAATTCACCGGCCAATTCTCCTTTTGCATTCACGACGCGAAAACAGGGAATGCCGCCAGGATCCGGATTTTTATGAAGTGCATTGCCAACCGCACGCGCCATCTTCCTATCACCGGCAAGTTCCGCGACCTGCGAATAGGTTGCAACACGGCCATACGGAATCTTCTTTACCGCTTCGTATATTCTCTTTGAGGGACAGTCGCTGATGAGGTCATAGCTTTCTGCTATCATCATTTTAACATCTTCATCCGGAATGCTGCCATCCAGAATGATCGTATTCCAGTGGTCTTTGTTCTGGTGATACCCGGGTATTACCGCCGGGTAGATCTCTCGCCAGAAAAATGCCTTCTCAGGATCCACCTTCACATTCAGGTTGATGTATCCGTCCTTTTCATAGGTCCACAGAAACGCTTTTTTGTTTCCTTTGTATCTGACCAGCTGCCAGTTTGGATCATGGAACGGAGCGTCTTGATATGTATCCGGAAACGAAAGTCCGTATTCTAAAGCTTCTTCTCTTGTTTTCATCTCATCTAAAAGGAAAATTATTTGTGTTCGCCGATCATCTTTTCCATCCAGATCATATTATACCATTTTCCGAATTTGTATCCACACTTATGAAATTCTCCGACCTTGGTATAGCCCATATGGCGATGAAAACTTTCACTGTTTTTCGTCAGATACTCATCTTCGACTTCCGGATCACCGATGCAGGCATAAAGATTGATCATCCCCATTTCTTTCAGGGCCTTCTCCAAAGCTTCATATAAGGCCCTGCCATAGCCGTTGCCCTTTGCATCACGGTCCAAATATATCGTCATCTCGCAGGAATGATCGTATGCAGCTCTTCCTTTAAAAGGTCCCGCATATGCATAACCCCGGATCAGGCCATTGTCTTCCAATACAATATAAGGGTATTTCTTCAAAGTATTCGAAATACGCCCTCTAAACTCTTCCACGGAAGGGGTTTCGTATTCAAACGATATCGCCGTATTCTCAACATAATACGAATAGATCTCAACCAGACGCTCCGCGTCCTCTACGCATGCCTTACGTATCACCGAATCATTCATTTTGCTTCTCCTTTATCTTCTTTCTAATGCCCTCTGTGCTTCTCTTTCTTTTTTTGCTGTTTCAGATCAAACTGCTTTTGCTTTTCAGCTTCTCTCATTTCCTTACTGATCTGCCTGCGCTCCGTTTTCATTTCTTCGCGTTGCATCTGCAGAGCCTGTTGGGACTTGGTTCCGATGCCGGCATTCAGCATCTGTTTCCCTGCATTTCTCTGTCTTCTTTTCGGATTATCTGCAGTCTGCTTCAGTTCAATCTTTACAGTCGGACTGAATTTTAACCCATAAAATTGTCTAATGATAAAATCCTGAATGTCATAATCATTAGGCTCTGCTCCAAATGTCACTTTGCAAACCGACAGCTCGCCGTCGGATACCCGTTCAAAAACGCCAACCCAAAACGGATCCTCAAAAAATACCGTAAGCTTTCCACTCATCCTGTCCATATTATAATCAAAAACTTTCTTCCCGTCTGCATAGTTGTATTATTACCCCAACAGTATGCCTCTATAACAAAAAACGAACCCTCCTCACACCGATTCGGGTTCGTTTTACACGTATTTGATTATGTGGCTCCCTGTACTCCTGACGTTTTATTCAACCGGAAAACAGATTTCTGTCACCAGTTCATCCGGGTTTGAAGTCTGCGCCGGACTCACATGATAAATACAGAACATCGCTCCATTCATGGTGTACCCATTATCTCTCATCCAGGCCATAGCCGTGGCTGTCGCATCCGTAAGCTGCGAATAGCTTCCGTTCACAATACAGCTTGCTGCCTTTACCGCCGGAAGAGTTTTGAACTCTACATGCTCTGTATTCTCATAGTTTCCCTTCACTGTCATCCAGATTCGTACATCTACATTTTCTTCTTTGTACTCCTCGTCGAAAAAATCAGCTCCCGCAAGGCAGGGTTCTGCCGGTACCAACATGCTGCCACACTCCGAATGCAGTACATTCCATGCTTTCTGTTCATCTTCATAACGTGGAATAATCATTCTTACGGTCGCTGCATATCTCTCCGGTATCGTTTTTACTGTTACGCTATAACTCATCGTATGCTCCTTTCTCAGCCTCTTTCGGGCTGTTTCCAGAAGCATCAGTTTGTACTGTGTCTCTTCGGAAAGCTTTTTGAGTTCTGCCTGTCTTTCCGACAGAAAGGCTTCCATTTTCTCCTTATCATCATAGTTTTCAAGGATTCGGATGATATCAGCAAGGGAAAATCCCATGTCTTTTAACGCCGTGATCCTTCCGATGGTAAAAAGCTGCTCCTCAGAATAGTATCGGTATCCGGTAAAGCTATCGATCTCCGCAGGTTTTAATAATCCGATATCATCATAGTGACGCAACATCCTGATGCTTACTCTGGAAAGTTTTGAAAATTCTCCTATTTTTAGCATTTTCTCTTACCTCCATGGACGTTTTTTTCTTGAGCTCACTATTACCTTGCTCCCTGACACAGTGTGAGAGTCAATAACAATTTTTCTATCTCTTTTAAAGTGTTCAGATTCTAACAATTTTTATCCATTATTCAGTCTTCCTCTAAGATCAGACACATATTTTTCCTGCTGCTTTTTAAGGAAAAGCTTTGCGAAAGGTTTTAAGATCAACTTTTTTACTGTCACTTCTTCAAAGAAATCAATATGCGTCCAGCCATCAGTTTGCGTGAACACGCCTACCCAGTGCCCTTTCATGTTGTCGTTTTCCATATCAAACTCCCAGCGTTCATTGAGCGCAAATACGGTAGTGGTAAAAACAGTTGCGTACCCGTCCTTCGTGTATTCAATAAACTGACGATCATTGATCACTTCAATTCTGTCAAGATTGCTCCGCCAACTATAGTCCTCCTTTGAAGTAACTGCATTCCACACTTCCTCTATACTGTTATCAAAAGATGCTTCTATTCTTGAAAAAACCACCGGATTCATAACACTTTCCTCTTATCGATTAACGATCCCGGCTGCAACAGTTTTCCAGTCTGCAGCGCGCCTCCGGATTATTGCCAATGATCGCTCCGACTTTTTCGCATGCCTTCATCTCGGAGCACGCTCCGCACGTTTCAACCTGTTTTTCTCTCGCACATTTTCTGATCGGGCACATAGAGTCGCAGTATGCAAACTTCACTCCCTGGATCCGGCAGCCGGAGCAAACGATCATCTCCGGCGTAATCTCGGCGTTGTTCATTTCCGACCATTCCCTTGCTACTTTGATTCGAAGTTCATCGTCGTTATTTACAGTTGCCAGACGTGCCTCGCAGGACTCGCAGTCCAGTCCGCAATACGCAATAAAATCTTTCATCACTATTATCTCTCCTTTAGTTGCATTTTTCTTTTTTCTATGTCACATTCGGAATTATACATTTGAATCTAAAAACGAACTCTCATCACACCGATTTGGGTTCGTTTTGCACGAATTAAGTGTAGAGCAGGCTCAAATCAGTGAATATAGGCCCGTTTTCTTGTGCAGATGGTAGCATCATTTGAAAAGGCATCATGAAATCTTTCAAATAACACGGTTTGCTGGAGGGGAGCTTGAAATCAAAAATGTTAAACATCATAATTATCGCTATCTGTATTCTTTTGGTTATAACGTTATTTTTATTTTTTTCCACCCAGCATGGGAGACTTACCAAAGCCTAAAACAGAAGGTGGTATTTCCGAAAAAGCCAGCGTTCAAACTGATGATGGAGAACTAAAGATCATGCTTCTCTCAGAAAATACAGATAATCCCGTACTTTTGGTATGCGGAGGCGGTCCCGGAATCCCACAGTATTTAATGGAGTATTTGTATCCCAGCGTTTTACCCGCAGAGTTTACCGTGTGTTACTGGGATTATAGAGGGACCGGTTTAAACTACGCAAAAGATGTGGATCGTGCTGCTATGACCACTGATCGATATATAAAAGATACGGTTGCTGTGACAGACTATCTCTCGGAGCGATTTTCCTGTGACAAGATATACATTATGGGACACTCCTTTGGTACATATGTAGCGCTAAAAACTGTTCAGTCTCATCCCGACAAATTCGTATGCTATTTGGCTATGTCTCAGATTACAGATCAAAAAAGATCTGAATGTATGACATATGACTATATGAAGGATTGTTATGAAAAAAGTGGTAATACGAAGATGCCGGAGCAGTTTAAGCAATATGACATTATGAATTCAAAAGATGACTACGAAGCGTATTTCTTCTCAAGCCTTCGTGATAAAGCTATGCATGATCTGGAAAGGAAAAATGGCAGCAAACTCTTTTCCTGTGACAAGCGATTCTCATGACAAGTTTAATGCATTTAAGGACGTGCCGAAAATTGAAATACCCGTGGTATTTCTTGTTGGAAAGTATGACTATACATGTCATTTCTTATTGCAGCAACAGTATTACGAAGCTTTGGAAGCTCCGGACAAAGAAATCTATATTTTTGAAAACTCCGCACACAGTCCTCTATATGAAGAGTCTGATGTGGCAAAAAGAGTTCTTGAAGAAATAAAGAACAAAATACAGTTCAAAATCTCAAAGTAAAGTTATCTTCACATTGCGACCGATGATCTCGTCGATGCCGCTGATTGTGGCAAAGCAGTTAAAGTCATTTAGGATCTCACGGATCTGCCGCAGTTCATACTGGCTGATCACAACGTAAAGCGCCTTATTCTGCCCGCCGATATACCCTTCTGTGTTCCATTCAGTACAGGTACGACCAAGCTCCGTATAGATACGATCCTTGATCGCCTGAACATCATCATGTGTGAAGATCAGGCATGCTCTCTGCGCATCAAAGCCCTCTTCCACACGCGTCATCACAATCGAAACGAGGACATAAGTGAGAATCGAATACAGGCCCTGGTCCCAGCCGTACAGAACACCGATTATGATGTACAGGAAGATGTTGAAAAAAAGGATCTGGCGCCCGATTGACAGATGAAGCTTGGGGCTTAAAAGAGAAGCCACAATTTCTGTTCCGTCCAGGCATCCTCCATACCGAAGCACGATTCCGACACCGACACCAAGTATCAGACCACCAAATGTAACTGCGAGCAGATGCTCATCCGTTACGTGCGGCGTCGTCTCAAAGTAGCCGACAGCTGACGCAAATACAGTCATCGCATAGATGGACCGCGCGACAAAATGCAGGCCACGCCTTTTCCATCCCAAAAACAAAAAGGGCACATTCAAAAGCCATGTCAGAATACTGAGTTTAATACCGCTGAAATTCGCGGCGATCATAGATACGCCGACAATCCCACCGTCAAAAATATCATTCGGCGCCAGAAAATCCTCAACAGCAAATGCCGCGATCACGGCACCGATGCCGATCATTATGTAACATACGGCTGCTTCTCTGAATGACGATGCCCTCTTATGATAAGCCATTTCCGCTCCTCCTTACCTTATTCACGACTGCGTATTTGAAAACTCAACTTGAACCACGAACCCAGTCCACAAAGGATACTCTTCACCAGTTCTCATGTGATTCTCCCATGGATTCACTTGTAGTTTATGAAAACAAGCCCGATCAGGCAGATAACAACTCCAACCACCTTGTTCCATGTAAACGCTTCCTGATAGAGAAAGTACCCAACCACAAGGAGCATGACCGAGAGAACAGCACTCTGCACGATAAAACCGGTGCTGACCTGCCACCCGGCCTTATATGCGTAGATCCACCCTGTTTCCAAACCCACGATCACGATACCAAGTACAAACGGTGCCCAATTCAGTTTACTGTATTCGTTTACAAGGTGGTCATTCTTCCCGAGTACAAAATACAAGATCGCGCTGGCTATTGCTCCGATAATATATGTTACTGTCAGTGACGCAAACGGATTCATTTCTTGCGGTACTGACTTTGCGCAAATCTGATAGACCACATTTGAAAAGATCACCAATGCGATCGGCCATACATAGTTGAACATAATGTTTCCCTCATTACAAACAAATATTAATGTTTCCATATACAAGTATACGGATCATTCCAATTATAACCAGATGAAGCGGATAATACACATAGAAAAACCACTTCATCCACCGTGCTTTCCCGCGTTCTCCGTTATAGAGTTTCAAAAGCGGATACACCATAAGAACACCGATAAGCTCAATTGCATATACCTTGCTTACATACAGAAAAGAAACTACGCCATACACAAATACCCAACCGGACATCTTTATGATCTGCTTCTTCAGATCGCCTCTCTCACGAACCATCGCAAGGATCGAAAGGACTGCAATGCAGCTCCAATCAGCCGGAAAGCAGCTTAGGATCAGCAGTGTCTGAACAAGTTTTTTCTGCCATTCCTTCCACGTATTCATATAATCCTGTATATATAATACAACCACAGAAATGAATAGCGGGTACATCACGCTGGTTCTGTTAAAAATTCCGCCTTCTACAGGGTTAAGACTTATGCCAAACCCAAAGCAATACGCAAAATGCGATATGATGGCGAATATTCCCAGCCTCAGCATATATTTCTTTATGTCTTTGGTGTAATGATAACCCTCACATACAAAGAACCACATGATCGGCGCAGTCAATCTTCCGATAAAATGGAGAAAGAGTGGCACCGGCTCAGGTGGAAATCCGGGGAACAATAAATCGGTCCCGTGATCTATGGTCATGGCTATGATCGCTATCAGTTTTAAATAATTTGAATTACACGCTTTTTTTAAAGTCATCTTTCCTGGTTATCCCGAAATTTAAAGTGCTTTCTTTGGACAGTTTTTCACACATTCCATGCATAAAATGCACTCTGTTCCATTCTCGCGCCTTCGTGAATTGTCAGTCACATCCACATTCATAGGGCATAACCGCTTGCATATACCACAGGATATACACTTTTCCTTATCACACTTAATCCGAATCAGAGAAAAGTAGCTCATCGGCTTTAAGAATACCGTTATCGGACAGATATATTTGCAAAATGCTCTGTTGTCCTTAAAAGCAAAGGCCAAAGCGATACCGGTTCCGTAATAAACTATATTCCCTATTATAAATGCCCAAAACATGATACGCTCGATGTTTCCGACTTTTGCCAGGAATAAAGCCGAAATAAATATGAGGGACGCTGCAAAAGTGATATATCGGATCCACCCCAGTTTTCGCCTTGGTTCCTTCGGTTCTTTATACGGGAGGAAATCCAACAACATTGCTGTCCAACATGCATATCCGCACCATCCTCGCCCGAAGATAAGTGGCCCGAATATCTTTGCAACAGCATAATGTATGGTCGCCGCCTCAAATACACCCGTAAGGAGATAATACCAAAATCCCTCGATCTGCATGTTTTCCTGACAGATGAGCCCCAAGTAGATCAACATATACAATCCGACAAGCAACTGCACTATACGACGGGCATATTTGCATTTCTTCATGAAGAGAAAAGCACCCAGTGATATGGATAAGCCTATGTAACTGAAGTTGAACATATAAAATACGTTATCCTTAGTCAGCCACAGTATCACGGCTACTATCTCAAATACCACCAACAATATTATTGGCAACCTGTATTTCTTCATAAAAGCTCCTCACACTGATTTAGGTCCGCTTTACACGTATTTGATCATAGCTCATTCTTCTGTTGAAGTAGATTATGTGTTTGTTGTGAGAGCGTAAACTATTTCTTCTTTGGTGCCGGGAGTTCACCATACAACGCTTCCAATAAATCCCGTAGGAATTCTTTATCCTCAACATTATCTACAAGGATCATTTCCTTTGCACCATCATACGGAAGTTCCATATCGGCATCCGGCATCATTGCCACAGCGGATTTTGTCAGCTTTACCAGAAAGCGATCATCATAGATGCCGCCAACCACCTTGCCGCGATAATATATGATGTATTCTCCCATCATAGCCCGATAAGAAATATCATCGAGTTCAGAAAGTTGCTCTAATATGAATTCCAAATACTCTTTACTTGATGCCATGTTTTCTCACCTCATCCTAACCCCTTCTTCATCCGTACCGGCTTTCCATAACAGACAATTGGGGCTATTCATCTAATACAGCTTTATCCACACACTCCCTGATCACATGAACAACTTCCGGTGGGATCCGAACGAGCTCATCAGCAATGTCTTCTTTTACCGGAAGCCAATCACCGCCCGGCAATGTAAAATCGTATGCCTTATCAAAATCAGCGTCAGGAAGTCTTCCTGTGATCACCTTGGTAAGGACCATGGCAACAAGATAATCCCCGATCGATGATGCATGCTCACCGTCTTTCCAATACAGATCGGCATCCACACTTTTTTCCGTTTCCTTAATAACCGCACTCCACGCTTCTCCGACAGGAGCCAAAAGCGCTCCCTGATCATTTGAAAGATCTCGGTATCTGCGGTTCATCTCTGCCTGATTTTCCGGCTTTACTTTTTCCGCCCATGTTTCAAAAATAACGGGCAGCGTATTCACCTTTTTACACAATTCGATAATTCTGCCCGCATACTTGATCGTATCCGCCTCTTCTGTCATGGGATGAGCCTGTTCCTGGATAACGCAAAAATCATATCCGCCGTGAAGGATATTGAAGCGCTCGGAAAAGTACTCCTCCCCCATATGCCACTTGAGCGATCTTGCCGAATATGCCAGCATAAATACTTCGCAGAACTCTCCCGTGACATTCTCGATCATTTCCCCGGCAAGCTTTGGCATATCGTTCATGTATGTATGGCTATTACCAATAAAAAGGATTTTCATTGTTTTCCCTTCCTTAGATCTTCAAAATGAAACACTAACCCCGTCCCCAAAGGTTAGATGATGAGCGTGCGTATGAGGAAGATATGTTTTTCGCGATCTCTCATATCGGACACATTCGATTTCATCATTCTTTTTGCTGTAAGTTATTTCGCTCATCCTTCTCCTTATGCGCCGTGATGATCGTATAACTGCTTGCATTAACCGT
>JAILIQ010000038.1 GCA_024695205.1 Lachnospiraceae bacterium | reverse complement strand
GTGGATCAGACAGGCCATAACCAGAGCTATAGCGGATCAGGCAAGAACCATCAGAATACCTGTTCATATGGTTGAGACGATAAATAAGCTGATCAGGGTTTCAAGGCAGCTGTTGCAGGAGCTCGGCAGGGAGCCGTCTCCGGAGGAGATCGCTCAGGAGATGGGTATTGATGAGTCGAGAGTCAGAGATATTTTAAAGATTTCTCAGGAGCCGGTATCACTGGAAACTCCTATCGGTGAATCTTCCTCTTCACCGATAGGTGTTTCGAGTGAAACGGGCTCCTGGCTGATCTTCTGTATTTCAGCGACTCTTTCCACAGGGATCTTCATCTCAGCCGCAACCTCCTCGGTCGAAGGCTCACGTCCGAGCTCCTGCAGAAGCTGACGCTGTACTCTCATCAGCTTGTTGATCGTCTCAACCATGTGGACAGGGATCCTGATCGTTCTTGCCTGATCGGCAATGGCTCTTGTGATCGCCTGACGGATCCACCAGGTCGCGTAGGTCGAAAACTTGTAGCCCTTTCTGTAATCAAATTTTTCAACAGCCTTGAGCAGACCCATATTACCCTCCTGGATCAGGTCAAGGAACTGCATTCCCCTGCCGACATAACGTTTTGCTATGCTGACAACGAGACGAAGGTTCGCTTCTATCAGTCTTTCCTTTGCCGTATTTCCCTTCTGGATCACTGCGGCGTTCTTTGTTTTCATTTTATCGGCTTTTTTGGTAAGGGCGTCATGCTCCGAAGTCGAAGTCTTTTCCTTGGCTTCCTTTCTGAGAGCATCTATCTCGTCCTGAATCTTATTGCCTTCTTCCATCAGCTTCGCAAGCTCAATCTCTTCGTCGCCGGAAAGAAGCGGAACTTTACCGATCTCCTTCAGATACATCCTGACGGGATCCTCCAGTGAAACACCGTCCGGAATGGAAAGATCGATGGCGCTCAGATCGATTTCTTCCTCGCCTTCACCCAGCATATCATCGTCGATCTCACCCAACAGATCATCGAGATTACCGTCGTTTTCAGGCATCCTTAAGACATCAACACCGTTATTTTCGAGATATTCGTAAATATGCTCGATGCGTTCCGGCTCCAGCTCCAGATCCGCGAAGAAATCGTTGACTTCCTGATACTCAAGCACGTTTTTCTTTTTGTTGGCGAATTCGAGCAGCTTCTTAAGTCGTTCCTGAAACAAAGCCTTATTCTCTTCCATCTTTAATCCTTTAGCCTCCGTTTATAATAATCCCCACTTTCAGACGATCAGGAACCCATCAGCTTCCTGTGCACTTCTTCAATATTCAATCTGCGGTTCATGAGGTCCTGAAGACCCATAGCATCCTCCGCCGCTGCAGCAAGTGCCATCTTTGCTTCGATACTGTTTGTCAGAACACGTGTTGCCACGTCTGCAAATGCGGTATCAAGCTCCTTTTCGTCATATTTTTCCCTGTACATCGAGGGTTCAAGAATCTCCGCGACCTCTGTTTGTTCTTCCGCATCGTCAAATCTATTGACTATCTTCGCGAGTTCTATTTCACGGCCGTCGCCGTACAGGTCAAAAACTATTTTACAAAGCCGGCTGCACATCGGATCCGTAAGATCCCCGGCACCGACAATCCCCTCAGCGCGGGCAAACAGCCTCCGCTCATTTGCCAGCATGGAAACAAGCAGCCTCTCTGCAAGAACCTGCCCGTCCTCGGGTTTTATCTGTTTCTTCTTCTGATCCGCCAGTCTTTCCTTCGTTTCGCGGGCGATCTTTAAGTCTTCCGCTTCAAGTCCGTACTTGTTGACTGTGTCTGTCAGAGCTTTTTTATCGATATCATATTTTTTCGAAACCGCGTTGATATAATTGCTGCGTTCAAGCGGATCGTCAATGGATGCGATCTTACGCGCTATCTCGTGATCGAATCTGGTTTTGGAATCAACATTGTCCTCGATCTTTCCGTGCAGCGTCTCAGCTTCGAAAAAGAAAGCTTCCTTCGCGTTTTCTATACGTTTGCGGTATTCATCCGCTCCGAGATTTTTGATAAATTCATCCGGATCCTTGTAGGGCGTCATTTCAACGACCCTCGCCGAGATCCCTTTTTCCTTGAATATCGGGATCGCTCTTAATGCAGCCGTACGTCCCGCCTGATCCTGGTCATAGGTGATCACGACCTTTTTCGCTATCCTGCTTATAAGGGACGCCTGATCCGGTGTGAGGGCGGTTCCTAAGGATGCCAGAGCATTGTCAAAGCCCGCCTGGTGCAGGGAGATGGTATCCATATATCCCTCACACAGCAGCACGTAATCCGCATGTGAATGCCTGGCAATATTGTAGCCGTACAGATTCCTGCCCTTGACAAAGGCCTTCGTCTCGGGAGAGTTAAGGTATTTCGGCGCATCCTTGGCATCGGACATGATCCTGCCGCCAAAACCTATGACCTTGCCTCTGGCGTCCATTATCGGAAATATGACCCTGTTCCAGAATTTGTCATATACGCCCTTTTCGCTGAAGCTGAACAGGCCGGTTGCCTGCAGTACTTCATCACTGAAATCCTTGCTTTTTAAGTATTCGTACAGTCCCTTTCCGGTAGCTCCCGCATAACCGAGGCCGAAGCTGTTGATAGTCTCGCGGCTTAAACCTCTGCCCGTCAGATAGCTGTAGGCATGCTGCCCCTTGTCACTGCGCAGCATCCTGAAATAATAGGTCGCCGCTTCCTTATTGGCATCGAGAATGCCCTCTTTTAACTTCTGTTCACGCTTTCTTGAGGGTGAATCCTCATATTCCGGAAGCTGTATCCCCGCTCTGTCCGCAAGCTCCTTTAAGGCCTCACGGAAGGTCATATTTTCATATTCACATAAAAAGGTTATCACGCCGCCCGCTTTTCCGCAGCCGAAGCATTTATACATCTGCCTGCTCTGACTGACCGAAAACGAAGGGGTCTTCTCACTGTGGAAAGGGCACAGTCCCACATAGTTCGACCCTCTGCGCGTCAGCTGAATGTTCGCACCGATTATATCGACAATATCATTGGCTTCGATAACCCTGTCCACCAATTCATCCGGATAATACATGATCAAACCTCCGCCTACAATATGTTCCAGCTGTTCGGTATCATGAGCTCCTGATATGTCATGACCGCGAATCTGTCGGTCATTCCCGCTATATAGTCACACACGGCGCGTTCCGTACGGAGCTTCCTCAATTCGTTGTCCGAATAAAGATGAACCTCCATATAGCATTTTCCGTCACCATGCTCTATCTGATCCCTGAATTCCTCCGGCAGCATATCACTGTTGCCGGTATAATATGTAAATAGCTGTTTTATCAGCTCTTCTGCCTTTTTCTCCTGGCTTTTCGCTATCTGATTGGTATATACGCTCCTGAACATAAACTGCCTGAGACCTGTCACGGCATTTTCAACTTCAGGCGACATCCTTACATCATCGGTTCCCTCGCTGACGCTGATTATATCATGTATGATCGTGTTCAGCCTGTCTTTTACCGAATGCCCGAGCACATCAGCATATTCTGTGGGGATCGGGATCAGTTTGTTCTCATGCCCGAAAACGCTTGAATATTCGCGCGGATCGTCATCTTCCTTCAATATCTGTCCGCGGATCGCGTCATCGATATCATGGTTGATATATGCGATCTTGTCGGCAAATCTTACGATCCTGCCTTCAAGTGTTGCGGGTTTTCCTTCTGTCTGATGATTGAGTATACCGTCCCGGACTTCTCTGGTCAGATTAAGGGTCTTGCCGTTCTTGGTCTCAAGTATCTCAACGACTCTTACGCTCTGCTCATGATGCTGAAATCCGATGCTCGCGATATCATTTAACGCACGTTCCCCGGCATGGCCGAACGGAGTATGTCCGAGATCGTGCCCGAGAGCAATGGCTTCGGTCAGATCCTCGTTCAGTCTGAGCGCTTTTGCTATCGTACGTGCTATCTGGCTTACTTCGAGTGTATGTGTAAGCCTTGTCCGGTAATGGTCGCCCTGCGGCGCCAGAAATACCTGTGTTTTGCCGTTAAGGCGCCTGAATGCCTTGGAATGTATGATCCTGTCGCGATCGCGCTGATAACAGGTCCTGATATCGCAGGGTTCTTCTTCCTCGTCCCTTCCCCGGGACATGTCTGAAAATGAAGCATACGGGCTTAAATACTCATGTTCCCGCAGTTCCTGCATCCGTCTGATCGATTCCGGCATAATATCATACTCCTTTCGGATACAAAGCATTCCCCGGCCAGTTTATCCCTTAAGATCCGGATCTTCAGGATCTTGAGTATATACATCCGCAGTAATTCTGCCTGTAGAGACCGTATTCCTTTGACAGCTCTATAGAACGCAGATATCCGTTGTTCTTCTTGAAATCCGAAGGAAGGTATCTGCATGTGTCCTGTTCGGAAAGCACATTCTTCCCGATCCCGTATCCGATCGTGTTGATCACCCCGGCAGGCTTTAACGGACTTAAGGTCAGAGTTGTCGCGAAATAATCAAAGCCCCTTTTGGCCGCCTCAAATGCGGTCTTTTCAAGCCTTTCGCTGTAACAGCCGACACATCTGCGGCCTCTTTCGGGTTCATTTTCAAGTCCGGCCGCCATCTTTAAAAACAGCTCCGGCTCATACTCTCCCTCAAGAACACTGACACTGTGCTTAAAGGGCATTAAGGATACCAGTCTTTTAAGCTCTGCGAGCCTGTGTTCATACTCTTCCCTTACGGTAATATTGGGATTATAGAAGAATACCGTGATATCGGCGAATCTGTCCAGCACTTCGAGACACGCGCTCGCGCACGGTGCACAGCAGGCGTGCAGAAAGACTGAAGGTGTCTTATTGTCCGTAAGGTCCCGCTCAAGTGTCCTGATCAGTTCCTGCTGATAATTAACGCTGTTTGCCATCTTAATATCCCGCCTTAACGCCGATAAAACCCGGGCCGATCAACCGGTCCGGGCTCTTTCCCGTATTATAAGCTGTGTATCTGTCTGGTCAATGTCATAATATAACCTGTTCTTATGGTATTAATTCCAGCTTACGGAGTACGTTCTCAAACTTCTCCTGATCGATGGGCTTGCCCGCATACGCAACACATCCGAGCTCAAAGGCCTTCGTTACGTTACGTCCTTCGTTCAGCGCCGTAGTCATCACGATCTTCGAACGTTTCTCCTCGGGGATGCCTCTTTCCTTCTCAATATCCCTGATGGCCTTGAGCGTCTGATAACCGTCAAGCGCAGGCATCATGATATCAAGACAGACCAAGTCATAACCTTCCCCGCTGTCGAGTGCCATAAGGAAAGCGTCAACTGCCTCAAGACCGTCGACTGTTATATCACATTCACCGTATTGTGAAAGAAAACGCATCATGAACTTTCTGCTCGCAAAATCGTCCTCAGCGATAAGAATTCTCATAAATTTACCTCTCAAATTCCAATAAAATATACAAAATCGCTTTTTATATTATAATAATCGCAAGGAGATTTGTCAAGATTCAATATTCATTATTCTATATTTATGATACTTTCGAGTTTCTCCAGTAATACCGAAATCTGCTGATCCGTACCGACCGTGATCCTCAGATAGTCATCTATCAGGTCTTTTCTGAAATGTCTGACATAAATGTGGTATTTTTTCAGCTCTTCAAAAATATATGCCGCCTTCACCTTCGGATGGGTCGCAAATACAAAATTGGTCGAAGACGGAAGCACCTTAAATCCAAGCTTCTCAAGCCCTTCGGTAAGGACCGTTCTGGTTTTGATGATCCGGTCCACCTTATCCCTGAAATAAGCCTCATCCTCAAGCGAAGCGGTTCCCATCTCAATCGACGGACGGTTCATGGGATAGGAATTGATGGAATTTTTCACATTTTCCATCTCGCTTATGATCCGCTCGGATGCGATCGCGAAACCGATCCTTAATCCTGCAAGAGAACGGGATTTCGAATAGGTTCTTACAACTATCAGGTTCCTGTATTTATCAAGATAAGGCATGACGCTTTCGCCGCCGAAATCCACATATGCTTCGTCAATTACAACGATACTTCCGGGATTGGCCTCTATTATCGAGCAGATATCCTCTGCAGGCATGGCAACGGAAGTGGGAGCATTGGGATTGGCTATTACGATCCCGCCGTTTTCAACCCCGGTATAATCCTTCGGATCGATGGTAAAATCGGCCTTTAAGGGGATCGCTTTATATTTTATGCGATACAGGTCTGCCCATACCTCATAGAACGAATAGGTGATCTGCGGGAACAGTACAGGCCTTCCGCTGTTGAAGCAGGTCTGGAATATTATTGCCAGAACATCGTCCGAACCCACACCGACAAATACTCTCCCGGGCTCAAATCCGTAATATGACGCGATAGCCCTGCGCAGCTTTGACGCATCCACGGAAGGGTACAGGCGCAGGCTTTTGCTGTCAAAGACAGAACCCGCCTCCAGAACCTTCGGTGAAGGCGGATACGGATTCTCATTTGTATTGAGCTTGATCATATCCGGATAGTCAGGCTGTTCGCCGGCCGTATAAGGCTCAATGGTCCTGAAATTACTGTCCAGTGATACGGTATTGTCGATCATGATCTGTTTTTGTCCTTTCCTTATTCTGACCGAAGTATGAAGAAAACAGATAGTTTCAGCATCTCTTATAATCTCTGGCCAGTGCTTCGAACGCAGGCAGTGATCTTTTTATCATGTCATAGTCGACACAGTATGCGATCCTTACATAGCCCGCGCAGCCGAATGTCGAACCGGGTACGATAAGGAGTCTCTTTTCCTTTGCCTTGGCGGCAAATGTCCTGTCATCCGGTTCAAAGGCCTTCACAAACAGATAGAAGGCTCCTTCGGGCTTTATGCACTCATAACCGTATTGGCGCAGTGAATTGTACAAAAGCTCACGGTTACGGTTGTATATCTCAAGATCGACCTTTTCATCAAGACATTTCGAAACAAACAGCTGTGCAAGCGAAGGCGCATTAACAAATCCGAGTATACGTGTTGCAACGCCTGCTGCCGCAAATACATCCCCGTAGTCGTCTATTTCCGACGGGATCACAAGATAACCGATACGGTCACCGGGCAGCGAAAGCGACTTGCTGAAGGAATAGCCGACTATCGTATTGCGATAGACCGTGGGGATATAGGGAACCTCAACGCCGTCATAAGCAAGCTCCCTGTAAGGTTCATCCGAAACTATATATATGCTCGTTTTGAGCTCTTTCTGCTTCTTTTCAAGTATCGCAGCGATCCTTTGGAGAGTTTCAAGCGAGTAAACAACTCCGGTGGGATTGTTCGGGGAATTGATGATCAGAACTTTGGTCTTTGATGTGATGCTCTCTTCAAGCGCATCGACATTGGGCTGGAAATTGTCCGTATTCGGAGCAAGCTCAACGAGCCTGCCTTCAAAGTTGCTCACATAATTCCTGTATTCGCCGAAAAACGGGCTGAAGGTGATCACCTCGTCTCCGGGGTTGAGCAGGGTCTTAAATATAACGTTCATTCCGCCGGCGGCGCCAACGGTCATAATGATATTACCCTTGTCAAATGCGGTCCCGAAACGCCTGTTGATATTTTCGGCGATCTTTTCCCTGACCTCGTCAAAACCGACATTCGACATATATCCGTGAACATAATTCGGATCAGGGTTGCCGGCGGTCTCAATGATCGCATCGGTCACCGCTTTGGGCGGCTGTACGCTTGGATTTCCAAGACTGAAATCATAGACATTTTCCCTGCCGAATTCGGCTGCCATCTTCTTGCCTTCCTCAAACATGGCACGGATGACCGAGCTGTTCTTTACAAGCGAAACCATTTTTTCCGAGATCATCTGTATTCCTCCCCATAACCGGCTATTGCCTATATTTATAATATCTCAGCTGTAATTTATTCACCTTCACCGACCGGTCATCTGTTTACGATAAACTTGTCATGTACGGCTCTCATCGCCTCGTCAACATAGTCACGGTTAATGAGCGCAGTGATCTTGATCTCTGAAGTCGAGATCATCTTGATATTTATATTGGCATCATACAGAGCTTCGAACA
>JAILIQ010000010.1 GCA_024695205.1 Lachnospiraceae bacterium | reverse complement strand
TATCGCCATCGTGGCGATACAGTCTGCGCCTCTTAAGGCATACTTCAGAAAACGTGCCGCGGCACGTGCTCTTGCAGGAAAGGAGGCGGCAAAGGCATGAACGAAAAAACTGTACCTAAAAAGAAGATTAATTCCAATACCCTTCTGCTTTTTATCACGATCGCATTGTTTATCGTGCTCTATGCCGGTGGCTGCATTGCGTATGGGAGCAAGGGCTTCACTCATCTGCAGACTTTCCTTAATATCCTGATTACAAACGCGGGACTTATCTGTGTGGCCTGCGGTCTGACGGTGGTCATGCTGACTGCGGGAATCGACATTTCGGTGGGTTCCCTTGTCGCGATGGATTGTATGATGCTGGCAGTCGGAATGGAGAAGGGCATCGGGGCGGTACCTATGTGTCTTCTGGTGCTGCTGGTCGGACTGGTTTTCGGCTCGGTTCAGGGTTTCTTTGTGGGATATCTGGGGATTCAGCCGTTTATCGTCACTATGGCGGGAATGTTCTTCGGAAGAGGAATGACTGCTGTGATCTGTACGGATCAGGTTTCCATTAACGAATCAAGCAACCCCACGTTCTACAAATGGGCCAACGCGAAGATCATAATTCCCTTCGGCGGATATGTTAATAAAAAGGGTGCTTACATGGCGCCTTTTATCCGCATCACGGTCATCATTGCGATCCTTGTGCTCATAGCGATCTTCCTTATGCTCCGTTATACGAAGTTCGGACGTTCGCTTTATGCCATAGGCGGCAGCGAGCAGTCCGCAGCCATGATGGGACTGAATGTTAAGAAGGTAAAGATGGAGGCGCATATCCTTTCATCCTTCCTTTGCTCCATCGGCGGGATCTGCTATTGCCTTAATACCATGGCGGGCTCCGTACGTGCGGCATTGGGATTTGAAATGGACGCGATATCTTCAGCGGTCATCGGCGGTACGCTGCTGACGGGAGGTGTCGGAAATGTCATCGGCACCTTTTTCGGGGTATTGATAAACGGGACTATTTCTTCTATAGTAAAATCCAACGGAAAGCTGGCAAGCTCCTGGCCCAATATCCTGACGGCAGCGCTGCTGTTTTTGTTCATCGTTATCCAGAGCGTTTTCGCTGCTATCAGAATCAAGAAAAAGTAAAACATTTTTTCGGCTAAGGCGGCTCCGGAAGGGTTCTGTCCGGAGCCGTTTTGATGATCATCGAATTATGAGAAAAAAAATACTGTCATTGATTTCGTGTATTATGTTAACCGTGTTTTTAGCCTCCGGATGCGGGGACCGCATCGATGTCGAGTCTCCCACGGTCCAGGAGGGACAGAAAGAGACCCTGACCATCGGCTTCTCCCAGGTGGGTTCCGAATCGGACTGGCGCATGGCCTCTACAACTTCCGTGCGTAGTGCTTTTTCGGAAGGAAGCAGATATAATCTGATCTATGACGATGCTCAACAGAAGCAGGAAAACCAGATAAAGGCTATAAGGAAATTTATCGACCAGGATGTGGATTATATCCTTTTGGATCCCATTACGGAAAGCGGCTGGGATTCCGCGCTTCAGGAAGCAAGGGATTCCGGGATCCCGGTAATTGTCTGTGACCGTCGTGTGGCTGTAGAGGACAAAGACCTTTATACCGCCTGGATCGGCTCGGATTTTGAACTGGAGGGAAAGCGGGCCTGTGAGTGGATACGCCGCTTTTTTGAGGAGAAGGGTTATCACGAAGCCGTAAATATCGTACATATTCAGGGGACCCTGGGAGCAACGGCCCAGATCGGACGATCTGCGGCCCTTGAAGAGGCGGTGCGGAACAATCCGAAGTGGCGTCTTTTGGATCAGCAGACGGGCGAATTTACCCAGGCCAGAGGGCGCGAGGTGATGGAGGATATGCTGAAGCGCTTCGGAGACAGGATCAACCTGGTGTTCTGTGAAAATGATAACGAGGCTTACGGTGCGATAGAGGCCATCCGGGCAGCGGGAATGCGGCCGGGAACGGATATCGAAAACGGAGAGATTATGATCGTTTCCTTTGACTCCACAAGAAAAGGACTCGAATATACCCTTGACGGCACCATCGCGCTCAATACCGAGTGCTCGCCCCTTTACGGACCCAGGCTCACAGAGCTCGTGGACAGCCTTGAGAGAGGAGAAAAACTGCCAAAAGACACTTTTGTGGAGGAGGGCCAGTTTTCTACTTATTCCGAGGTGGATTCCGTACAGGTCGACGGGAAAGAATATGAGGTGACACCCCTCACCCGGGAAGTGATCGATGAACGCGCTTACTGACGAATGGATCGACAGTATGGCCCGGTCACAGTTCCGGCTTGATACAGCCTGTTCGGAGGAGACGGAGAGGCGTTTTCGTGTCATGCTTAACCGGGCTCCCGATAAGCAGCCGGAGGGCGCAAGGATATATCTCGGAACAGAGCCTCTTTTCAGATTTATTGTTTACGGGGCGGATGCGTATCTCATGGCAGGGGCGGAGCTCTTTGAGTGCATCAGAGAGAGCTTCGGTAAGAGAGCTCCGGAGTGGATGCTGAAAGCTCGCAACCTGCGGACGCTGGACAAAATATTGAATAAAGAGGGCCTGTGTATTTATGAGATACAGGAGTGCTTTCTGCCCCGCGCAGAAGAGTTTGAAGAGGAGCTTGCTAAAAAGACGGAAAGAGTGTCGGACGCGGTGAGGCCTCTTTTTTCGGATGAGATAAAGAAGATTACCGGTCTTAACGGTGAGAATGCTGCCTTAGGAAATCACGCGTTCCCCGGGGCCGGGACTGATACTCTGGGCTTTGGATTTTATAACGATAAAGAGTGTCTGGGGGTGTGCGGAGCGGAGAGGGACGGAAGGTATCTCTGGCAGATCGGGGTGGATGTGAAGGAGGAGTATTCCGGTCTGGGGATCGCAACAGTCCTGATCCGGGAGGCTGCCGTCGAGGTATTACGACGGGGCTTTCTTCCTTTTTACGGCACAAACCCGGGACATATCGTATCTATGCGTGCTGCGCTCTCGGCCGGCTTCCGGCCGGCCTGGACAGAGGTTTTTGCCTGTACTTCAGACAAAGGGAGAAGAGACACATGAGTTCGCTTTTGATAAAAAACGCTGCGGCGATCATTACCGTTGACGATGAAGACAGGATACTGAAGGATCAGAGCATACTGATCGAGGACGGGGTGATCGCCTGGATCGGAAAAGGGATAAAGCAGGCTGACAGGGAAATATCCGCCGAAGGGTGTTTCGTATATCCGGGCCTCGTGAATACGCATGATCATCTTTACCAGACATTTACCAGGAATCTGCCGCAGGTCCAGAAAATGGAGCTGTTCCCGTGGCTGACCACCCTGTATGAGATATGGAGAAAGCTTGATGAGGAGTGCATCTTTTACAGCAGCCTTACAGGGCTCGGGGAGATGCTGCGCTACGGCTGTACGACCGGCATGGATCATCATTATGTCTTTCCGAAGACCGGATCGGAGCATTTCATCGATCGTCAGTTTGAGGCGGCAGATCTTCTGGGGATCCGTTTTCACGCGACGAGGGGAAGTATGTCATTGGGAAGATCGGACGGAGGACTTCCGCCGGATGATCTTGTTCAGGATGTGGATACGATACTGAAGGACAGCCGAAGGCTGGTTGAAAAGTACCATGATCCGAAGCCTTTTGCGATGCATCAGGTGTCGTTCGCTCCCTGCTCTCCCTTCAGCGTCAGCGAGGAGCTTTTAAGGGAATCGGCGGTACTGGCCCGTTCAATGGGCGTCCGTTTGCATACACATCTTTGCGAGACAAAGGATGAAGAACGCTTTACTCTGGAAAAAACCGGCATGCGACCTCTCGCATACATGGAAAAATGCGGTTGGATCGGAGCTGATGTATGGTATGCTCACGGTATCCATTTCAATGATGAAGAACTGAAGCTTCTGGCGGATACCGGGACCGGGATCGCACACTGTCCGGTTTCGAATATGAAGCTCTCGTCAGGAATTTGCCGTATCCCGGATATGCTGCGCCTTGGCGTGTCTGTGGGACTGGCTGTTGACGGTGCAGCCTCCAATGACTGCCAGAATCTGCTGGCGGAAATCCGCACGGCGTACCTTCTTCACCGCCTGACTTACGGAGCCAAGGCTCCAACAGGATACGAACTGTTGAAGATGGCAACGAGAGGGAGTGCCTCTGTTCTGGGTCGCAGTGACATCGGTCAGCTTTCCGTCGGAAAAGCGGGAGATCTGTTCCTTGTTGACATGACCGGTGTTGAGGCTGTCGGTGTAAGACAGGATCCGGGAAGCTTCCCGGGAACCGTGGGCTCTTCCCTGCCCGCAAAACATGTTGTGGTCGCAGGAAAAGAGGTTGTCCGTGACGGCCGTCTCCTTGGGATCGACGAGAGGGAGATCGCAGGGAAAGCGGAAGCATGTGTCAGGAAAATGCTGGGCTTGACAGGCTAACGAAAATTAGCCGCCATTATATCAAAGTTCACAACAGGAGATCACGATATGAAAACAATAGGACTTATCGGCGGAATGAGCTGGGAGAGTACGATCCCGTATTACAGTGTGATCAATAAATATGTCGGAAGTAAGCTGGGCGGACTGCACAGCGCAAAGATCATATTATACAGCGTGGAATTTTATGAGCTTGAAAAATATATGTCAGCCGGAGAGTGGGACAGGATCACGGAGATTCTTGCAGACGCAGCCGTCAAGCTTGAAAAAGCAGGTGCGGACGTGATACTTATTTGTACGAACACGATGCATAAGCTTTTTCCCGTGATCCGGGAAAAAATATCTGTTCCGATGATCCATATCGCGGACGCGACCGCGGATGAGCTTGAAAGGCATGGGTTCAAACGGGCGGCGCTGCTTGGGACAAAATATACCATGACCGAGGATTTCTACAAGTCAAGACTGACAGACCGGGGATTTGAAGTCCTGATCCCCGAGGAAAAGGATATTGAAATCGTAAATCGGGTGATCTTCGAAGAGCTTTGCTGCGGTATTATCAAAGACAGTTCGCGGGAAGCGTATTCGGAAATAATAGCAAAGCTGAAGGAAAAGGGAGCGGAAGCAGTGATCCTCGGATGCACTGAGATCGGAATCCTGATAAAACAGGAGGACTCGGTCCTTCCTGCTTTCGATACCACGATAATCCATGCGGAAAGCGCGGCAAGGTTTGCTCTTGATGCCTGAGCTCCGCATATTTATTGCGGTCGGGACTTTCCGGCAAGGTACGAGCGATGAAGCTTGCGAACAATGGTGCCAGCAATGATGCTTCGGTTTTGACTTGACTTTTGCAGGGGTATCATGTAGGATATACTCTGTTGCGGGCGCGTATAGCTCAGCTGGATAGAGCGTCTGGCTACGGACCAGAAGGTCGGGGGTTCGAATCCTCTTGCGCGCAGCGATTACAAGGGTTTGCAGAGATGCAGACCCTTGTTTTTCTTTGTAAAACATTTTTATTAATACTTGACAATAATAAAATAAACGTTATGATTGAATTCAAAGAAAATAATAAATAGTCATATGGGTTGTCTTGAAATATTAATCCATATGTGGATTGAAAAAAAGATAATAAGAAATGTCAATTCATTTTGAATTATGCGGGTTGAATTTTTTTTTTGCTTGATATTGGAGGAATATATGCCTAACCAATATGCGGCACATATTGACCGTGAAAATCGTGAACAGAGCGTCCGATGTCATTGTGAGAATACTTCCGCATATGCGGAAGAAAACGGATCGGAATCAGGACTTTCCAGTACAATGAGGCTGGTCGGGCTTTTACATGATTGCGGAAAGAATACATCGGCTTTCGATAGCTATCTCAGAAAAGCAATAAAAGATCCTACTTCGGTCAGAAAAGGAGATGTTAATCATTCCAGTGCCGGAGCTATGTTGATTTTTCAGGTGCTACATGACGCAGATGAAACGGACATGTATAGTCAGTTTACAGCTCAGCTTATTGCATACGCGATTATGGCACATCACGGTCTTATGGATGTTATTTCTCCGGATGGGATCAATCATTTTGAAGCAAGGCTGCATCCTCAGAAAGATAATCATTATGAGGAAGCAGTTGCCAACAGCAGGGATTTTCTGAAGGAAGAGGCATTGCTTACTTGTTTTTTCGAGGCTTGTGACGAAATAAAGGCTGTTGTTCAGAAAATTCAATCTTATCCGGGAGTGAGCAAACAGAACGGTCAATTCATGTTCGGATGCCTTCAGAGAATGATTCTTTCTATGCTGGTAGATGCAGATAGGCGTGATACTGCGGAATTTATGGATAAACACAAAACGGAACGTATTAATCTGGAGGAGAGCTTTAAATGTTGGGAACAATATCTTGAGAAGCTTGAGAAAAGACTGGCTGGCTTTGATCCATCCGCCAGACTTGCCGATGTCAGAGCGGAAATGTCGGAGCAATGCGCCTGCTTTGCGGAAAATCCGGACGGAATATATCGGCTTTCTATTCCAACAGGTGGGGGGAAAACCTATGCCGGAATGCGATACGCACTTCTGTTGGCAAAGAGATTAAGAAAGAAGCATATCTATTACATCGCACCGTTCTTGTCGATCTTGGAGCAGAATGCATCTGATTTGAAAAATGTGTTTTGTGACGAGGAACATATCCTGGAACACCACTCAAACGTAATTGCAGATGAAGAAGATACGGAAATCAGGTCATCACTCCAGATCCTGGAGGATGACTGGAGCGCACCCGTCATTTTGACTACAATGGTGAGATTTTTGGAGGTGCTATTCGGAAAAAGTCTTCAGGATATCAGACGTTTTCATCAGCTCAGAAATTCTGTGATCATTCTGGACGAAGCGCAATCTGTTCCAATTAAATGTATAAATATGTTTAATACAATGATGAATTTCCTGAACGGCTTTTTCAATACCACTGTAGTGATATGTACAGCTACTCAACCGCGTTTTGATATATGTGATCAGAAGTTAAATTATGGCGTTCCAGCTGACATTATCTCAACTCCTGAACGGTTTGAAAGAGCGTTAAAGCGTGTCGGGATTGAACCGATCATCAATCAGGGAAGGCGGATAAATACAGAGGAATTCGCCAGCTTTGTCAAGCAACATTTTGATCGGAGTATGTTGATAATATTGAATACGAAAGCGGCTGTCAGAATGTTGTATGAACAACTGAGAAAAGATTTTTCGGAGGACGTCAGGGTTGTTCAATTAACTACTTATATGTGTGCCCAGCATAGAATGGATGTTATCGAAGAGTTAAAGAAATGTCTCAAGACGGAAAGGATCATTTGCGTCAGCACTCAGCTTATAGAAGCCGGAGTCGATATCTCATTTCAAAGCGTGATACGTTCTCTTGCGGGGTTGGACAGTATCGCACAGGCAGCGGGAAGATGTAACAGGAACGGAGAACTGGATGGATTGGGGCAGGTGTATTTGGTGGATTATGCGGAGGAGCAGCTGGGATCGTTGATTGATATAAAACGGGGAAAGGAGGCTACGCAGGAATTAATAGATCGATATAATGGGGATCTTCTTTCTGCTGAGGCAGTTGATCTATATTATCAAAAATATTATTCAGATGAACGACGGAAAATGATGAATTATATTGTAAAGAAAGAAGCATTTAATTTATATGATCTCTTATCGGTTAATACAAAAGGTACAAAAGCTATGAGACATCGTGGCGAATCCTGTCCGAAAATAAAGATGATGCAGGCATATAAAAGCGCCGGACAGAATTTTCAGCCGATTGAAGAAATGGATACAGTAGGGGTGATCGTTCCTTATCGCGGAGCTGAAGGCTGGATCGAACAGCTTTTGAATGCAGAATATGGGGGTGATATTAAAAAATGTCTGAAGCACCTTCAACGATATACTGTAAATATTAATATTCGATCGAAACAGTGGAAAGAAATGATGGAAAAACATGCCGTAAAATCAATTGTTGTGAATAAGGTATTTTTATTGGACAGTATGTATTATACGATAAACGGGATCAGTTATGAGAGCAGTTCGGTGATATCGGAATTTGTATTTTAAATGGAGAATGGCAGGATGAGAAAAAGAAATACGATAGAGTATAAGGTATACGGAAAATATGCGTTGTTTACCGATCCGGTCACAAAAACGGGAGGAGAAAAGTTTTCCTATCAGATTCCCACATATCAAGCATTGAAGGGGATTACGGAATCGATCTACTGGAAACCGACGTTTATCTGGTACATTGATGAGGTAAGGATCATGCATCAGATCGAGATGCAGTCAAAAGGTATCCGGCCGATCCACTATCAGGACGATAAAAATGATCTATCGATATATACCTATTTGCATAACGTGGAATATCAAGTGCGAGCTCATTTTGAGTGGAATAACTTCCGTCCTGATCTTGCCGGAGACAGAAATGAGAACAAGCATTGGGATATTGCAAAACGCATGGTGGAACGGGGAGGAAGGAGGGATGTTTTTTTAGGAACCAGGGAATGTCAGGGATATGTTGAGAACTGTGCGTTCGGCGAAGGAGATGGATTCTATGATGAGATCGACCTTTCCTTTGGGATTATGGTTCACGGGATAACGTATCCGGATGAAGAAAAAAATAAAGGAAAAAAGGGAAATATGACGATTCGTCTATGGACACCGTTGATGCGAAAAGGGGTAATTCAATTTGTGAGACCTGAGGAATGCAGTGTGCTTCGGGGGGTAGGAGAAAGATATATCCGTGACTTTCAGCCGGGGATCAATTTCAGCGGAGCAGATGAATTCTCTGAAGAGGAAGGTGAATAATTAATGGGATGGATGCAGGCGCTATGTGAAACATTCGATAATTGCGAAAGTATGGTCGGAAAAAAGGATGATTCGGGAACTGTGCTACTACCGATCGCACATCTTACAATGCAGGCGCAGATCGAGATTACTATCGATATAAATGGAAATTTTATTCGTGCGCAAAGGGTTGAAAAGGAGCTTTCTTCTACTATCATTCCTGTTACGGAAGGGGCAGCGTCAAGGAGCAGCGGAATAGATCCGATGCCGCTTTGCGATAAACTATGCTATATCGCGAAAGACTATATGGAGGCGGAGGATGCAAAGAAAGATAACGCGAAATATTACGAAGCATATATGTTTGGGTTGTATGAGTGGGTTGAAGATCCAAACGCAATGCCTCAGGTGAAAGCGGTGTATCAGTATCTGAAAAAAGGAACTGTCATTAAGGATATTAAAGCGGATCAGGCTTATGGTAATGAAGGTGATTTTGTTCGTTTTATCGTGGTGGATAGAACGAAGCTTATAGAAACTAGCCATTTATGGGAAAACAAGGATCTGTACCGAAATTATACAGAGTATTATCTTCGGCAGCTTGGGGACATTGATATTGATTATATTACTGGAAAAAGTGAGTCCATTACACAAAAGCTTCCGGCAAAAATAAGACACAGCGGAGATAAGGCTAAGCTTATTTCGGCAAATGATACTACGGGATTTACATTTCGTGGGCGGTTCTGCAATTCGAAAGAAGCTGTTTCAGTTGGTTACGTGTCTTCGCAGAAAGCGCATAATGCTCTTAGATGGCTGATTGAGAAACAAGGGTATCGGAACGGCAGTGAGGCGATTGTCTGCTGGGCTATAGGCGGAGAAAAGCTGCCGGCGTTTTTAACTGAGGATGAATTTTTTGGAGGCGCCTATGATGAAGAGCTTGCAGATACAGCGGAGGTATATGCGGAAGATATTAATCAGGCTCTGAGAGGAATTAAACAGCCGATAACGCCCGCAACAAAGATTGTCGTCATGGCAGTGGATACGGCGGATGGTTCGGGCCAAGGGAGACTTGCGATAACTTATTACAATGAAATCAATGGTTCTTCTTTTCTGGATAATCTGAAAGATTGGTATCGAACCTGTGCCTGGATCCGATATTTCGAAAAAGGAGATGATGGAAGTTACCATCCGGTGATCAAGACTCCAATTCCACTAGACATTGCAAGAGCGGCTTATGGTACTGAACAAAATGGGATTCTGAAGGCGGATGATAAATTGGTTAAAAAATGTGTGGATCGTATTCTTCCCTGCATTGTTCAAAAAAAGCGATTTCCGAGGGATCTTATGCTTTCAGTCGTAAAAAATGCCGGGGAACCGTTAAGATACAATGACAGTAATTGGGAGAGGATTCTGTTTACGGGATGTGCATTGATAAGAAGGTGTATCATGCAAAATAAAAATGGAAAGGATGTGAAGCTAATGGAATTACAGACGGGAGAAAAAAACAAAGACAGAAGCTATTGCTTTGGGCGACTGTTGGCAGTGGCTGATCAGATTGAAGAAAGGATTAATAATCGTGAACAGAATGATCGAACAACGAATGCGAAAAAGTATTGGTCGGCTTACGGCAGAAAGCCCGCCAGAACTTTTCAGGTAATACGGAATCACCTGGAACCGTATCTCCAGAAAATGAGTCAGAACGAGAGGACATATTGTGAAAACATATTATCGGAAATAATAGATACACTATCCGAGAATGGAGGCTTTTCTAACGAGCCATTAAAGGAAACGTATTTGGTAGGATACTATTGTCAGAGAGCGGAGTTGAAAAAAAGTCATAAAAAGGAGGAAGAAGAAAATGGGTGAATTTACCAACAAGATTGATTTTGCCGTATTGGTGACTGTACATAAGGCAAATCCGAACGGAGATCCATTAAACGGAAACCGACCCAGAGAAGATTATGAAGGGTTGGGTGAGATTTCAGATGTATGTATTAAACGTAAAATACGAAATCGTCTGCAGGATATGGGAGAAAGGATATTTGTTCAGTCGGCAGATCGCTGTGATGACGGCGCAAAGAGTCTTGCGGATCGAGCAGAAAAAAATGAAGGATTGAAAGAAGCAAAAAAAGATAAGAATTCCAATAACTATGCACAAATTGCATGTAAGACATGGATCGATGTTCGGTCATTTGGACAGGTATTTGCATTTAAAGCGGATAATGTATCAGTTGGAGTACGAGGCCCTGTTTCCATTCAGACTGCGGAAAGCGTTGATCCGATCGATATATCCACGATGCAGATAACCAAGAGTGTTAACAGCGAAACAAAAGACGATGGGAAAAAATCTTCAGATACGATGGGGAGTAAAAACCGGGTTGAATTTGGTCTGTATGTGATCCGGGGAAGTATTAATCACCAGTTGGCACAGAAAACCGGCTTTTCTGATGAAGATGCGGAAAAAATAAAAGAAGCACTTCTGACCCTTTTTGAAAACGACAGTTCATCCGCCAGACCGGATGGTAGCATGGAAGTAAAAAAACTTTTCTGGTGGAGGCATGATTGTGAAAACGGACAGTATTCTTCTGCCAGAGTACAGAGAACTTTAATTATCAGGGCAAAAGACGGAATTGATAACCCTAGAGCTTTTGAGGATTATGTGATCGAGCATGAAGATCTTCAGGGGCTGATTCCTGAAATAATGGAAGGAAGATAATGGAATATCAGGAGGAAGATTTTTTAATGCTTTCCGGTATTCAGCACTTTCGCTTTTGCAAAAGGCAATGGGCATTAATCCATATTGAACAGCAATGGGAGGAGAATTTTCGGACAATAGACGGAAAGCTCATGCATGAAAGAGCACATGACAATCAATTCAGGGAAAAGCGTGGCGAACGGATTATTTCCCGGGGAATGTCTGTTTTTTCCAAAACGATGGGAGTAAGAGGAGTTTGCGATATCGTAGAATTGATTCGTGATGATATGGAAGGTGTTGCCGTCAGTGGAAGAGAGGGACTTTATCGGGTTGAGCCGGTAGAGTATAAAAGAGGATCCCCCAAAAAAACGGATGTTGATGTGATGCAGCTTACTGCACAGGCTATTTGTCTGGAAGAAATGTTTTGCTGTGATGTGCCCAGAGGGAGCCTGTATTACGGTGAAATCAGGCATCGATTACCTGTGTTGATTGATGAACAAATGAAAAAAGAAGTAAGAGAAATTTTTTATGAAATGCATGAGTTGTTCGAAAGGCAACATACACCAAAAGTAAAACGAACCAAAAGCTGTAATGCCTGTTCTTTGAAAAACGTGTGCTTGCCCGGCCTGCAGAAAGAAAATATTTCCGTTGAAAAATATATTTTGCAGCGATTCGATGAGATGTAAAAATGAAAAAACTGTTAAATACGCTTTATATTACTTCAACAGATTACTATCTTTCCCTGGACGGTGAAAACATAGTTATTATATCAGGGAAATCGGAGGCAGGAAGGATTCCGCTACATAATCTGGAGGCAGTTGTAACCTGCGGGTTCCAAGGAGTTAGTCCCGCTCTTATGGGGGCATGTTCCGAAAGAAATATAGATATATCGTTTTTATCACTATCCGGTAAATTTCTCGCTCGGGTTTCCGGGAGACAGAAGGGGAATGTGTTGCTTCGGCGCCAGCAGTATCGTCTGGCAGATAATCCGGATAAAGCAGTATTGATTTCGAAGAACTTTTTGACAGGAAAGCTTTTCAATTCCAGATGGGTCATTGAGCGCGGGATCCGTGATCATACAGAACGTCTCGATGTAGAATGTTTGAAGAAAGTATCGGAAAATATAAAGAATTCTCTTGGCTCAATCAGGAAATGCGACAACAAAGAGGGACTGAGAGGAATAGAGGGTGAATCTGCCAGTAAGTATTTTTCGATATTTAATGAATTGATTTTGCAACAAAAAGATGATTTTATTTTTCGAGTAAGAAGCAAACGCCCACCACTGGATCCTGTCAATGCTATGTTATCTTTTGCTTATACATTACTGGCTTCAATGTGTACGTCTGCTTTGGAGATAGTTGGACTTGATCCTTACGTGGGATTTATGCACACGGATCGTCCCGGAAGATGTTCTTTGGCGTTGGATTTGATGGAGGAACTGCGAAGTGTTTTTGCGGATCGATTTGTGTTGTCTCTGATTAACAAAAAAATGATTTCTTTAAAAGATTTTTTAATAAAAGAAAATGGTACGGTTCTGATGAAAGATGATGCCAGAAAAAGATTTGTTTCAGAGTGGCAAAAAAGAAAAACTGAGAGAATAACACATCCGTTTTTAAATGAAAAAATCGAATGGGGAATGGTTCCTTATTCCCAGGCTCTTCTTCTTGCACGGACAATTAGAGGGGATTTGGATGAATATCCGCCTCTGTTGTGGAAGTAAAGGTGACTTTATGTTTGTTTTAATCACGTATGACGTAAATACAAGTGATGGTGACGGAAAGGCAAGGCTTCGAAAGGTGGCTAAAGAATGTGTGAACTATGGTCACAGAGTCCAGAATTCGGTTTTTGAATGTGAGATGGATACCGCGAAGTGTAGAGAAGTGAAAGAGATATTAATAAAACTGATTGATCCAGAGAAGGACAGTCTAAGGTTTTATTACATTGGAAATCACTATAAAACAAAAATAGAGCATATCGGAGTGAATCCGAGTGTTGATTTTAAGGAACCAATAGTTTTTTGAGAGGTATTTTTTAGTGCGAATGGAGAGCTGACAGAGTGTTCCTAGGGTTTCGCACCAGAAAAAATGGAAAATGAAAAATGATTTTTGCATTACATGACAAAAAATAATTTGAATTATGTTGTTTTTTCACAAAATAAGATTCGGATATTAATTGCATTTTGTCATGGTTTGCTGTCGCACCCCTCGCGGGTGCGTGGATTGAAATGCCTGATGCGGTTTCAAAGCTCGCGCCCTCATAGAGTCGCACCCCTCGCGGGTGCGTGGATTGAAATAGTGTTAGCCTTTGATTTAAGCAGTTCGCCGTCGTCGCACCCCTCGCGGGTGCGTGGATTGAAATTGCTAAACGGGCGAAGCCCAGCAGAAAACTCCACCGTCGCACCCCTCGCGGGTGCGTGGATTGAAATCAGAACGTCACTATCTCGGACTTGGCGCCCTTTTTGTCGCACCCCTCGCGGGTGCGTG
>JAILIQ010000350.1 GCA_024695205.1 Lachnospiraceae bacterium | reverse complement strand
CGTACATGGCCTTGAAAGCATCCTTGCGCACGCGTCTGTCCTGACTTTCAAGGAAGGGGATATAGCGCCCGTGTGTCAGTCTGACCTTCTCGCCGTTCTCATCCGTGATCTCGGGAAATACAAGGTCCGCATTATTGAACATCGAAAATGTATTGGAAGCGGTTCCCGTGATCTCTCCTGCGGAAGCCAGCAGCTTCTCCATCTCGGGACTGAGCATATGGTCCTTAAGACGCAGTTTTTCGGTCAGAAATCTTCTGTAACGTTCAAGCTCGGGCTTTTCACCGCAGAATTTTTCTATGGAACCTTCTGGCAGGGCAAGCAGCTCGGGATCGATAAAAGAAAGCTGCTCGGAAATCTGTACATATTTGGTCCTTACGGTGAGCACGAGCTTCTGGTTCTCGGCATTTCCCGTATCCACGTCGGCAACTCTTCCCGCATATCCGAAGAGCCTGTTTGCGATATAATCGATCTCTTCTTCAAGCCTGCAGGATTCAAGGATGTTATCGGCGGTATTCAGCCTGCCTTCAAGCCCGGCGAGCTTTCCTGCCAGCTCTTCCGCTTTTTTTAAGTCGTTTTCCCAGTCGGCAAGAGTAGGATAGATATCCTCCACTTTCCAGGTATCTTCGATTTTTACTTCACTTCTTTTGATTAATTCCTTTGACATAAAAGCCTCCTTTTTTATAATCAGGATATCTCCTTTATTCTACAATAAAAATTCCCGTATGAGAAGAGAGGGAAACGGTAATTTTTTCTTAAGTCCGAAATGGTTGACAACGGCTATGTGCATGATAAACTAATTATGAGGTTAGGATTATGATTTCATATAACGATCTGAATACATATCTGAGGCGCAGATTCGGCCGGAAGGTCTATAAGATCCCGATCAACGGCGGTTTTACATGTCCGAACAGAGACGGAACACTTGGAACGGGGGGCTGTATATTCTGTTCGGGGTACGGCTCCGGGGATTTTGCGCCCGATGCCGGACTGTCTGTTTCGGAGCAGATCAGGCGCGGGATTGAGGCGGTTGCCGCCAAGATGCCCGAGGGAATGCCGGGAGTGACCCGGGGGGCTTATATTGCGTATTTTCAGGCATTTACAAACACATATGCGCCGGCAGAAAGGCTTCGAAAGCTGTACAGCGAAGCAATAGAGCATCCTGACATTGTTGCAATTTCAATTGCGACAAGACCCGACTGCCTGCCTGAGGATGTTCTTGATCTGCTTGGGGAAATGAACCGGATCAAGCCCGTATGGGTCGAGCTCGGCCTTCAGACGATCCACAGCCGCAGCGCGGAGTATATACGTCGCCGTTATGATCTTGCAGTATATGACAGGGCGGTTTGGGAACTTGGAAAACGCGGGCTTGAGACGATCACACATGTGATCCTCGGGATACCGGGTGAAACGCGTGAAGAAATGCTTGAAACCGTAAAATATGTCGGCAGCAGCCGGGTGCAGGGGATCAAGCTGCAGCTGCTGCATGTGATAGAGGGCACGGATCTGGCCGCGGATTACAGGGCGGGAAAGTTTGAGTGCATGACGATGGACGAATATATCGATCTGATCGCAGACTGTCTGAAGATACTTCCGCCCGATATCGTGATACACCGCATGACCGGTGACGGGGCCAGGAAAACGCTTGTCGCGCCTTTATGGAGCGCGGACAAGAAGCGGGTCCTCAATGCACTTAAGAAAAAGCTGACAGAAACAAAGGGTTGATACGGAGGTTTGATTTGAAAAGAATACTCGGTTATCTGAAAAAATATGTCAAAGAGGCGATCCTTGCGCCTGTGTTCAAGCTGCTTGAATCGGGAATGGATCTTCTTGTACCGCTTATCGTGGCGGCGATCATCAATACGGGCATCGGAAATGCGGATAAAAGCTACATTGTACGGTGCTTTCTGCTGCTGATCGCACTGGCCGTGCTGGGCATTGCATTTTCGTTTACCGCGCAGTGGTTCGCCGCAAAGGCAGCTGTAGGCGTGGCTACCGATATCAGACAGTCCCTGTTCGATCATATTCAGAGCTTTTCGTATACGGAGCTCGACCGAATGGGTACGGACACACTGATAACGAGAATGACCAGTGACATCAATCAGGTCCAGAACGGCGTAAACCTCGCGCTCAGACTGCTGCTGCGAAGTCCGTTCATTGTATTCGGTGCGATGATCATGGCATTTACGATAGATGTGAAATGCGCGCTGATATTTGCGGTAGCGATACCGGTCCTGTCTGTCGTGGTATTCGGGATAATGCTTGTGTGCATGCCTCTGTACAAAAAGGCCCAGAAAGCGCTTGACAGGCTCCTCGGGATCACAAGGGAGAACTTAAACGGCGTCAGGGTCATCAGGGCGTTCTGTCACGAGGATCGTGAAACTGCGGAATTTGACGAACGCAACAGGGCACTGACAAAGATAAATGAGTTTGTCGGCAGGATCTCGACCCTTATGAATCCGGCTACGTATCTGCTGATCAATATCGCAACGATCGTCCTGATACGTTCGGGTGCGCTCAGGGTCGAGGCGGGCGACTTAAAACAGGGCGATGTTGTGGCTCTTTACAACTATATGGCGCAGATCATCGTGGAGCTGGTTAAGCTTGCATCTCTGATCATCACACTGAACAAATCCATGGCGTGTGCGGGCAGGATAAGCGAAGTATTTGATGTCGAACCGGGAATGAAATATAAGGCGGAACCGGTATCTGCGGCTGAAAATAAAGCAGAGTACATATCTTTTAAGGATGTTTCGTTTTCCTATTCAGGTTCCGATGCCGAAGCGGTAACGGACATCTCATTTACCGCGGGGAAGGGGCAGACGATCGGTATCATCGGCGGTACGGGCTGCGGTAAATCGACTCTGGTCAATCTGATCCCCAGATTTTATGATGTGACTGCCGGCACGGTAATGATCGACGGACAGGATGTAAGGGATTATCCTAAGGGCGCCCTTACCGGGAAGATCGGTGTCGTACCCCAGAAGGCGGTCCTGTTTGAAGGGTCTGTGCGTGAAAATATGCAGTGGGGCAATGAAAATGCGGATGACGATCTGATAAGAAAAGCGCTCGGGACCGCTCAGGCTGCGGAGGTCGTTGACGGCAAAGAAGGCGGACTTGACGCACACGTCGAGCAGAACGGACGCAACTTCTCGGGAGGACAGAAACAGCGTCTGTGCATTGCAAGGGCACTTGTCAAAAAGCCCGAGATACTGATACTTGACGATTCCTCAAGCGCACTTGATTTTGCGACAGATCTTAAGCTGCGGAGGGCGCTGCATAATCTCGAAGGCGATATGACCGTGTTTATCGTTTCGCAGAGGACCGCAAGCGTCAGAAATGCAGACAGGATACTTGTGCTTGACGACGGAAGGCTTGTCGGAAACGGAACACATGAGGAACTTATGAAGGAATGCGGGGTATACCGGGAGATCTATTATTCCCAGTTCCCCGAGGAAAAGCCCGCAGGGTGACAGATCCGTAAAAACAGAATCACGAAAGGAACCGGATACATGGGTGACGTCAATAACAAGAAAAAACCTCCTGAAGGAAACGGCGCGCAAAACAGGAAAAGCAAGAAGCTTCCGGCCGGAAGCGGCGCGGTCCTTAAAAAAGTGCTGCGTGTCATAGGCGGATACAAACTGCTGATACTTCTGAGCATGATATTTGCTGCGGGTTCGGTCATCATACAGCTGTATATACCGATCCTGTTCGGCGATGCGATAGACCTGATCACCGACAGGGGCATCGATCTTAAGGCCATCGGGGAATACCTGACCAGGATACTCATACTGACGGTGATCTCCTCGGTTGTCGTATGGGTCATGAACCTGATCAATAACAGACTGGCATTTAAAACCGTGCAGGACATCAGGGCAAAAGCGATCAGGCAGATACAGCAGCTGCCGCTTTCGTATCTTGACCGCTGCAGCACCGGCGATGTGGTGCAGCGTGTGATAGCGGATACGGACCAGCTCGCGGACGGACTTCTGCTCGGGTTCAACCAGCTTTTTGCCGGAGTCGTGACGATCGTTGTCACGCTTGTTTTCATGCTCTCGAAGAATGTGATCATCTCACTGATGGTGCTTGTCATGACACCGGTGAGCTTTCTTGTGGCCAAATTCATCTCGAGCCGTACCTACAGCATGTTCGGCAAACAGACCAAAACAAGAGGCAGCCAGACAGCCCTGATCAACGAGGTCATAACGAATCAGAAAGTGGTAAAGGCGTTCGGGTGCGAAGACCGTATATCGGATAAATTCGCCGCGATCAACGCCGAATTGAAAAAATATTCCCGCAGTGCCGTCTTTTACAGTTCACTGACCAACCCTTCGACAAGAGCCGTAAATAATGTGATCTATGCGCTTGTAGCGCTGGTCGGAGCATTTAAGATAATAGGCGGCGGACTCAGCGTCGGAGGTCTTACGGTACTGCTTGCGTATGCCAATCAGTACATGAAACCCTTTAATGACATAAGCTCGGTAATTACCGAACTGCAGAATGCGCTTGCCTGCGCGGATCGCGTATTTGAGCTGATAGAGGCCGAACCGCAGATAAGGGAAAAGGATACGCGGATGAAGAACGCGGAAGGCCTTGTGGATATAGACGGTGTCGATTTTTCATATGTCAAGGATAAGCCTCTTATAGAGAATTTTACATTCCGTGCCGTGCCCGGAACGACAACCGCGATCGTCGGACCGACAGGATGCGGAAAGACGACATTTATCAACCTGCTGATGCGTTTTTATGATGTCGACAAAGGAACGATAACAGTGGACGGGCAGGATATAAGAGAGGTTACGAGACATTCGCTGAGACAGAATTACGGCATGGTACTGCAGGAGACATGGCTGAAGGACGGTACCGTAAGGGACAATATCGCCTTTGGCAAGCCGGATGCGACCGATGAGGAGATCATCCGGGCCGCAAAGGATTCGCACTGCTGGGAATTTATCAGGAGAATGCCGGGAAAACTGGACTGTGTGGTCAGGGATGATTCGCTCAGCCAGGGCCAGAAGCAGCTTTTGTGCATCGCAAGAGTCATGCTGTGCAGACCTCCGATGCTGATACTTGACGAAGCGACCTCGAGTATCGACACGCGTACCGAACTGCAGATACAGGAAGCATTTGCGAAGCTTATGAAAGGCAGGACAAGCTTCATCGTTGCACACAGGCTCTCAACGATCCACAGCGCCGACAATATACTTGTGATGCAGGCCGGAAAGATCATGGAACAGGGCAATCATGATACGCTGATGAAAAAAGGCGGCTTCTATACGAACCTGTACAATTCACAGTTTGCGGGAGAATGACCGAAAATCAGCCCTGTGAGATTTATCAGTTGAATATTTGCCGGATAAATGTTAAAATAGTAAAATGCCAAAGAGGCGATGATGAAATCAGCGTTATACTCTTGAATCAGCATTTTACTATTTTTTACCCGGATATCAGGGGCGGGCGCAGCATGTGGCCGCGTGTGATATCCTGCACGAAAGGAACCAGATGAAACTTTTTAAGACACACAGTGAACGTGAGATCAAGCGTATCGAGAAGATCGCACAGCAGGTTGAGGCGCTTGAGCCGACCATGCAGGCGAAGTCCGATGCTGAACTTAAGGACATGACAAGACAGTTCAGAGAAAGGCTGGCAGCAGGCGAGACTCTCGATGATCTGCTTCCGGAAGCATTTGCGACTGCAAGGGAAGCAGGCGTCAGAACGTTGGGCTTGAGAGCGTTCCACGTTCAGATCCTTGGTGCGATCATCCTGCATCAGGGCCGTATTTCCGAGATGTTTACCGGTGAAGGAAAAACGCTTACTTCTTCACTTGCAATATATCTTAACGCACTCGACGGACTCGGCGTGCATGTTGTTACGGTCAACGATTATCTGGCCAAGCGTGATGCCGAGAATATGGGGCATATCTATAAGTTCCTCGGCGTGACCTGCGGATATATCCTTAACAGCATGGACAACAACGAACGCCGTGAGGCATATGCCTGCGATATCACCTACGGAACCAACAATGAATTCGGTTTCGACTATCTGCGTGACAATATGGTCATCTACAAGGAGGATATGGTCCAGAGATCACTGCATTTTGCGGTTATCGATGAGGTCGACTCGGTACTGATCGATGAGGCGAGAACGCCCCTTATCATTTCCGGACAGTCGGGCAAGTCAACAAAGCTGTACGAGATGTGTGATATCCTTGCAAGACAGCTCGAAAAGGGTTCCGAGACCGAGATGAGCCGTATGGAGACACTGATGGCAGCGAAGATGGGCGGTGAAGAGCCCCAGGAAACAGGAGATTTTGTCGTAAATGAGAAGGAGAAGACCGTCAACCTGACCGCCCGCGGTGTCGAAAAGGTTGAGCAGTTCTTCCACATTGACAACTTTGCGGATGTTGAGAACCTTGAGATCCAGCACAATATCATCCTTGCGCTGCGTGCGCACAACCTGATGTTCAGGGACAAGGACTATGTTGTAAAGGACAATGAGGTTCTGATCGTAGACGACTTTACCGGACGTATCCTGCCCGGAAGACGCTATTCGGACGGACTCCATCAGGCAATAGAGGCAAAAGAGCATGTTAAGGTAAAGCGCGAGTCCAAGACTCTCGTTACCATCACTCTTCAGAATTATTTCAACAAGTACGAGAAAAAGTGCGGAATGACAGGTACCGCGATCACGGAAGACAAGGAATTCCGCGAGATCTACGGTATGGATGTTGTAAGCATTCCGCCCAACAAGCCCGTTATCAGGATCGACTACGAGGATGCGGTTTATACAACACATGCAGAAAAGATAGAAGCAATACTTGACGCGATCGAAGAATCCCATGCCAAGGGACAGCCGGTGCTTGTCGGAACCATTACGATCGAGGCTTCCGAAGAGATCAGTTATGCACTTAAAAGGCGCGGTATCAAGCACAATGTCCTGAATGCGAAGTTCCATGAGATGGAGGCTGAGATCGTAGCCCAGGCCGGTCGTTTCGGTGCTGTTACGATCGCTACGAACATGGCGGGCCGTGGTACCGATATCAAGCTCGGCGGCAGCAACGATGTGGCTGTCAATGAGGATGACGAGAACGCAAGGCCGAAGCGCAGTGCGGCAGAGATAGCCGAGGAAGCTGAGAAGGTCAAGGCTGTCGGCGGCTTAAGGATCATAGGTACGGAGCGTCATGAGGCAAGACGTATCGACAACCAGCTGCGCGGACGTTCCGGACGTCAGGGCGATCCCGGTGAATCCAGATTCTACATTTCCCTCGAGGACGATCTTATGCGTCTGTTCGGTTCCGAGAGGATGATGAATGTATTTAAGACAATGGGCATCGAGCGCGGTCAGGAGATCCACCACAAGATGCTTTCCAAGGCGATCGAGCGTGCCCAGAAGAAGATAGAGAACAACAACTTCGGTATCCGTAAGAGCCTGATGGAATACGATCAGGTCAATAATGAGCAGAGAGAGATCATTTATACCGAAAGACGCAGGGTTCTTGACGGAGAGAACATGCGTGACACCATCATAAGGATGGTTCAGGAAAATGTCGAAAGAGCGGTCAATTCCTGCATTTCCGACGATCAGGATCCCGAAGAATGGGATATCAATGAGCTGAATGAGCTGATCCTTCCTGTCATCCCGATGAATCCCATCGAGCTGACTGCCGAAGAAAAAGAACACGGCAAGAAGAACAGCCTTACCCAGAGGCTCAAGGAAGAGGCCGTACGCCTTTACGAGGCCAAGGAGGCCGAATTCCCCGTTAAGGATGAATTCCGTGAGGTTGAGCGTATCATCCTTCTTCGAGCCATAGATACCAAATGGATGAACCATATCGACGATATGGATCAGCTGCGTCAGAGTATAGGTCTGCA